>NZ_GL882842.1:50478-62973 GCF_000195655.1 Klebsiella sp. MS 92-3 | reverse complement strand
CGGCGGCGGGCGCCGGGGGGGGGGGGGGGGCGCGGGGAGCCGCGCCCCGCCCCGCCCGGCCTCGACAAAGGCGGTTAAGGCTTCCGGTGAATAACGCATGATGTATCTACAATATCGATGGGTCCTATCTTTTGTTTATCATATTTTTCCATAAACTGCCGGGTAATTTCCTGTTCAGGCTAAAACTGGAGGTAGCTCGCCATGCAACAGACCCCACATCAGCGCAAGACGCTCACCGAACGCGTTATCCACGCCATCACCTTCGAAGGACTGGCGACGCTGATCCTCGCCCCTACCGCCGCCTGGCTGATGCAGCGCTCGGTAGTGGAGATGGGCGGACTGAGCATTCTGCTCGCCACCCTGGCGATGGTATGGAACATTATCTATAACGCGGCGTTCGATCGCCTGTGGCCGGTCTCCCGCTTCCCCCGCCAGCTGAAAGTACGCGCCCTGCACGCGCTCGGTTTCGAAACCGGATTCGTCATCATTGGCGTCACCATGGTGGCGATCGTGCTGGGCGTCTCGCTGCTGCAGGCGTTTATGCTGGAGATCGGTTTTATGCTTTTCTTCCTGCCCTACACCATGGCCTTTAACTGGGTATGGGACACCCTGCGCGAGCGCGTTATTCGTCACCGCCGCCCGCGCCAGACGGCGCGCGGTTAATCCCGGCGCGGATCTTCGACGATCCGCCGCGACTTTATCACCAAAAACTATCGCAACAGACGAACCATAAATATGGTAAATTGCACTCCTTTTTTTTGGTTTGACGGTTGATAAAGTCGCATAATGTCTAAAATTTGGTCTAAAGAAGAAACTCTATGGAGTTTTGCCTTATATGGCACTGCAGTAGGCGCTGGGACGCTATTTCTACCGATCCAGCTGGGTTCGGCTGGCGCCATTGTGCTGTTCATCACCGCGCTGGTCGCCTGGCCGCTCACTTACTGGCCCCACAAAGCGCTGAGCCAGTTTATTCTCTCGGCCAATATCGCGCCGGGAACCGGGATCACCGGCGCAGTTAATCACTACTATGGTAAGAAAATTGGCAACCTGATCACCGGCCTCTATTTCCTTGCCTTCTTTGTGGTGGTGCTCATCTACGCCGTGGCCATCACCAACTCGCTGGCCGAACAGGTGGCGCATCGCACGCCGATGACCCCAGGGCTGCGTGCGCTGCTGAGTCTGGGGGTCGTGCTGGTCCTCAACCTGATCTTTCTCATGGGACGGCAGGTCACCATCAAGGTGATGGGCTTTCTGGTCTTCCCGCTTATCGCCTGTTTCCTGTTTCTCTCCCTCTATTTAATCCGCGACTGGCATCCGGAGCATCTCACCAGCCAGATGCAGTTCAGCCCGCAGACGCTCCACCAGGTCTGGATCTCTATTCCCGTGATGGTTTTCGCTTTTAGCCATACGCCGATCATCTCGACTTTTGCTATCGATCAGCAGGAGAAACACGGCGACCTGGCCATGGGTAAATGCAAAAAAATCATGAAGGTGGCCTACACCATCATCTGCGCCAGCGTGCTGTTTTTTGTCTTCAGTTGTCTGCTGGCGATCCCGGCAACCTATATAGAGACCGCCCGCGATCAGGGGGTGACTATCCTCTCCGCCCTGTCGATGGTGCCAGGCGCGCCGGGATGGCTGGCGGTGACCGGCATCATCGTCGCCGTCGTCGCTATGTCGAAGTCGTTTCTCGGAACCTACTTCGGAGTGATTGAGGGCGCCAGCGAAATCGTCAAAAGCTCGCTGGGCCTGCTGGGCGTGCGTAAGAGCCGCGCTTTCAACCGCGCGATGTCGATCCTGCTGGTCTCCGCCTTCACTTTTGCGGTGTGCTTTATCAACCCGAATGCGATCTCAATGATCTACGCTATCAGCGGACCGCTTATCGCCATGATCCTGTTTATTATGCCCACGCTGTCGACATGGCTCATTCCGGCGCTGAAGCCGTACCGCTCGGTGGGTAACGCCATTACGCTGGTGGTAGGCCTGCTCTGCGTGTCGGTGATGTTCTTCGGCTAATCCCCTCTGGCGACAGCGGCTGCCTGAGCTGCTGTCGCACATTCTGACAATATTCTCCCCTTTGCCTTCCTTGTGAGCGGATTACACTTACGGCTTAGCCACCGTGAGGAGAGTTCTTATGTCCAGTGTCACCTTATCCGGTCGCGGCACGCTCGGCGATCGCCAGGTCTATCGCTTAGGTTACGGCGCGATGCAGCTGGCCGGCCCCGGTGTTTTCGGCCCGCCCAAAGATCCTGAAGAAGCGGTGCGCGTCCTGCAGGCCGCCGTCGAGGCCGGGATAAACCATATCGATACCTCTGATTTCTACGGTCCACATGTCACCAATCAGTTGATCCGCAAAGCGCTCCACCCCTACCCTGACGATCTGTGCATTGTCACCAAGGTCAGCGCCCGCCGTGACGAGAAAGGCAACTGGCTACCGGCCATGTCGCCCGCCGAACTGACCCAGGCCGTTGAAGACAATTTGCGTCACCTGGGGCTCGAGGTACTGGAAGTGGTTAATCTGCGCAGTATGCTGAGCCCGCACGGCCCGGTGGAGGGTTCGCTGGAGGCGCCACTCGCCACCCTGCTGGAACTGAAAGAGCGAGGATTAATCCGCCATATCGGCCTCAGCAACGTGACGGCAAAGCAGGTCGCGGATGCGCAGAAAATGACGCCCATCGTCTGCGTGCAAAACCTTTATAACGTTGCCCATCGCGCCGACGACGCGCTGGTGGATGCGCTGGCCGCCCAGCACATCGCCTGGGTGCCCTTTTTCCCGCTGGGCGGTTTTACGCCGTTGCAGGCGCAGGAGTTGAACGAGGTCGCGGCTTCGCTTGAGGCGACGCCGATGCAGGTCGCCCTCGCCTGGCTGCTCCAGCGAGCGCCAAATATTCTGCTGATCCCCGGCACCTCCTCCCGCACGCACCTCGCGGAAAATATTGCCGCTGCTGAGCTGGCCCTGCCCGCGGAAGCGCTGCGCACCCTCGATAATATCGCCACCGCCGCGCGCCGCTGACCTGCCAGACAAAATGGAGGGAACCCTATCCCTCCTCAATATTTGCCTGGAAAAACCTCACCGCTACTGGCACTATAGATCCTACAAATGGGGCGTGATCGACGATCGTTCTCTCATTATCCCCGTTAATTAAACTTAAGTTTTTATCCTTCGACCGGTCTCCAGCTTGGAGGCCGTTGTCGTTTTTGTCATGACCAAAATTCGAAACTCTTGATTACAGGAAATACAATATCAAATTCCAAGTTTATACATATCAATCTGGCTGCAAAGATAGTCAATAACATCAAACGCTCATAAAAACATCTGATTAACCCAATCAGAATGTTGCTATTGCTATAAGAAAAATCAAACGCCTCACGACAACTATTTACAAGGGATGCATATGACAGAGGGAACGATAAAGACCAGTAAGTATGAAATTATTGCTATTTTCAGAGAGGAGTTGCGCAAACGTACTGAAATTGAAATATTTTTTAACAACACCAGTATCATAACCCAACTGACGCGCGTGGACTTTGCCGAGTTTCATATTCAGACCCATCGCAAAATCCCGTCCGGGCATAAAATTCGCTTTCTCCTGCATAGCGATTCAGGGAAAATAGAGTTTAATGCGGCCCTGACAAAACATGACAATAGCGGTGTCGATAAAGGTATCCGCTACGCTTTTTCATTGCCTGAATGCCTGCAGGTAGTGCAGCGTCGCCGCGATCCCCGCTTTCGTTTACGCCATGAGCATGACTTTTATTGCCGCGGCCGCCATAAAAACGGCGAAAACTATCTTTTCGATATCAAAGACATTTCAGATGGCGGTTGCGCATTGATGACCAAAACGCCGAATCTTAAATTCCTCAGCCACAACGCCTTACTGAAAAACGCCGTACTGATGCTTGCAGAATATGGCGAGATCACCATCGACCTGGTGGTCAAAAATGTCATTGTTATCACCCTGGATAACGCTAATGAAGAGAGTGAGAGCTACTATCAGATATCCTGCCAGTTTAAGTTCCGCCATCTCGATGACCAGCGCAGAATAGAGAAGATACTGCTGGACCTGATCTTAGAAGCCAAGCGCAAAAAGAGAATCTGACAACCTTGGACAGTATATTGCTGTACACCAATGACAATCTCATTGGTCACTCAATCTATCACTACCTTATTGATAGCCATGAAAATGCCACCCGACTGAGTTATGCCGATGTCATCCATGAGAAACATCTGCCACTGGCCCAGACGATTATTTTCAATTTAATTAATAAGGATATTTCTGCCATCAGAATCGTCGATCTGCTGAATGCGCTCCGCCTTTCCCTGCTGCGCTGCCAGCAGCCGGTGCTAATGGTGAAAAGCGACATTGTCGGGCTGTGCAGAGAGTTGATAAACTTTGACAACGCTATGATTATTAGTGAGAAATCTCCGCTAACTCTTTTTTCATCTATCGTCCAGCGCGCCAAAGGCGTCAGCGAACTGCCGCCGCGAGGATTGCGCAAACAGCTTTCACCACGGGAGTGTCAGATCCTCGAACTGCTCATTGCCAACAATAATAATAAGCGTATTGCCGCCCTGCTCGGCATTGCTCATAAAACGGTTCATAGCCACCGCATCCATATCATGCAAAAACTGGGTATTGATAACTCCCGCACTATGAATCAGCGTATTGCCGCTCTCCATCAATGCTAAATGTTCTCCCGGTAAATCAGTAGCGGATAAAGCGTACTTATTCGCTGTTGATTTACATTTCCCGCCATTCCCATTAATCATCAGGTAGCCTATAATTAATGTATCCTCTGCCTATTGTCTGACTAACCTCGTGAAGAGGGATAATGAACACTAAAATATTCGAAGACAACATTTTATCTCGTAATGATATCGCTGTACGCTACGTCTTTCAGAAAATGTTTTCCCCACAAGGTACTCTGGTCGCGGTGGAATGCTTAAGCCGCTTTGATAATCTTTCTATTTCCCCCGAAGATTTTTTCCGCCATGCTACCGCCGCCGTTCGTGAACGTATTTTCCTCGAACAACTGGCACTGATTGAAAAGCATAAAGCCTGGTTTTTACGTAACCATATTTCCGCAACAATTAACGTTGATGACCATATCCTGAACCTGTTGCGCCAGAAGGATATAAAAGCCAAAGTCGCCGCCCTGACCTGCGTCCATTTCGAGGTAACCGAAAACGCCGAGAATCTGCTGCATAATTCTCTTGCCGCCTGGCAGAGCCCACAGGATACCTCACTGTGGCTCGACGACTTCGGCTCCGGCTACGCGGGAATTAACGCTATTCGCGGTTATCACTTTGACTATGTGAAAATTGATAAGGATTTTTTCTGGCACCTGATGCGCAAAGAGTCCGGCCGCCAGCTGATGGATGCGCTGGTGACCTTTTTATCGCGCAACCATCATAATGTGATTATTGAAGGTGTCGAAAGCGAAGCCCATAAAGAATGGCTGCAGGGAATGGAGTGGTTTGCTATCCAGGGACATTACTGGCGGGAAGTCAGTATTGAACAACTGGTCGCCGATGATATTGCCATGTAAAAAAAGCCGGGAATTCCCGGCTTTTTAACGTCACTTAATTATAAACTAATTCCCACGTTGCCCAGCTGGTAATCGGCCCGCTGGTGGCGCTTTTCGGCGTTGGCGAAACATAGCCAACGTAATAGGTGAACAGGCCGCCGCTGACCGCGCTTTCCTGCAAACGCACCTGATTTTGCTGCGGGTCCGCCGGGACAATTTTATTACTCTTATCCAGAGTATTATTATCGTTAGTCGATAGGGCCAGATAAATATTCTGCGCTCCATCCGGCAAGGTATTGGCCAGATACCCGGCGTTTTCGTTACCGACCGCCGTCAGTAAAAAACCATCGACCCAGCGCACGCTGACCCGACGCACCTCATCCTGCGAGGCTGCCCCACCATCATGGCGCAGCTGGCAGTTTGACAGTGCCAGGGTAAACGGCTGCGGTTTCATAAACGCCCCGGCCCCGCGATCGTGGACTTCCGCCAGGCTGACCGGCGCCAGCCAGACATTACCGCTGCCGGCATGCTGGCCGCCGTTTAGCGCGACGCTACAGGAAATATCCGTCACCCGCCCGGCAAAATCGACCCGTCCGCGATCGTAATTGGTCTCAAAACCCCACGCCGAGGGGGCGGCGAGGCTGCCGCAAAATAGCAGCCACGCGATAGTGTTTTTCGGCAATCCCTTCATTCCCCCTCCCGTATTAATCGTACGTCAGGTTAAAGATCATATGCGACTCCACCTCGCCGGTGCTGGTCGTCGGGCCATACTGATAAAAACGCGCGTGCAGCGGTATGGTGATGTAGCGGGTCTCCTGATTATTCAAGCGGCCGACGGTGTATTTCTTATTAAACTGCAGCGGGGAGCCATCCTTCAGCACCTGGATGCCAATGCCTTTCGCCATCCCGCTGCCGGCTTTTTCATTCAGCAAGGCGCCCATGGTAGCGGTAGTGCTGGTGGCCAGGGTACCGGAGAACGAGGTGCTAATGTTGGCATATCCCGTTTCACTCAGGCCGCCGCTGCACTGCAGGTCGATATTAAAATCCTTCCCGCCGGCGGTGGTGCCGACCCCTTTCAGGTCGGTGCGCCGGATGGAACCCACATCGACATTCATATTTTTCCCGCTCAGCACCGAACAGGAGGGCGAGACCACGGTGATGGCGTTGGCGCTCAGATAGGTTTCGAGGATCGGGTTACCGCCGCTCTCCCAGTCGTAGGAGGTGTACTTACCCGCCGCCAGGGTGCCGCTGCCGGTGGTTGCCGCGGTTTTGATAATCTGCAGCGTAAAGCGCGACCCTTCGAGGGAATAGTTGGTGGTGTTATATACCCGGGACGAAAAGACGTCGGGATAGACGATATTTACCGTTGCGCCGCCGCGGCTGAAACGCATGCCGATTCCCGGCACGTTGGTGGAGTAGATTTTATTTCCAAGGTCCGTGGCCCCTGGCGACACGATCTTCGCCGCAAAGCGGTTGGTGCCGGAAGTACAGCGATAGCTTGCCCCGCCGGGAGCGCTCATCGTCCAGTCGCGGGTAAGGATCACCGAGCCCACCGGCAGATCCGGGGGCACCACCACCCTGCCCACCACCATGTCCAGCATCACCGTTGGCGATGAGAGACGCGTACAGGAGGCCCAGGACGAGGTGGTTCCCAGCGCCATTAAGACGATAAAAAGCGTTAGTAATTTCCTCAGCGACATACGCTATCCTTTGTTGTTTGCTGTCCCAGATCCACCGAACACTGCCCGCCGCTCCACTTCACAATCGCGCGTTTGGCGTTCGCATCGCTGATAAACATCATGCTGCCCTGGCCGACAACGCCGATCTCCTTGCCGTCGGGGGAGAAAATACTTGCCGCAAACGGCAACGGCTCGTGGTTCGCCTGGCGCGCCTGCAGGGTGAGGTTGTTCTGCACCTTAGTGCCGAACGCGACCTTAACCACGCTGCCTTCCCACGGCACAACCTGCGCCACGGTGCGATCGAAGGCCACGTCGTCATGGCTGCCTTTCGGGTCGATTTCCACGGCGTTAATCCGGTACGGGCGCAGATACGGCAGGATGGCGTAGCCATTGCTGTCCACACGGGTGCCCGGCGATCCCGGAAGCATCGCCCCGGCCGCGTCTTTGGCTTCAATCAGGGCCATCGTCGAGCCGCTTTCCGGTGAGAGCACCACGCCGCCGCTGTGGGCGATCATCGTCCCGCTGGCGCCAATGCCGCTCTGACGATAGCCTTCGCCCTGGCTGTAGCTGCCGTTGAGGGTGGTCCATGGCGTACGGTAGCTGCCGTTGAGCGCCACATCATGCTGACCGCCGGTGGCGGTGGTGGTCGACACGCCGTAGTTAAGGTTGTTTTCACTGTCCAGCGAACCGTTGATACCAATCTGCGAGCTGGCAAAGCGCGAGTTATTGAACGAGGTGTTCGACGTCAGGTTGGCGGTGCGGTTATCGCCAAACCACAGCGGGTAGCTGAAGTTGAGTGAAATACGATCGTCGCGACGATGACCGGAGCTGTCTGGCGTATAGACGCGCTGCGCGCTCGCCGACCAGGAGAGACGACCAAATGAATTGTTGTAGCTGACCTGATACTGCTTTTCGGTCCCGGAGCGGTTCCAGTAATCGGAGATACGGCCGCTGAGATAAAACCCGCCCCAGCCGTCCGGTAGGTTCTGGTTCACCGTGAAGGTCATGCCGTTTTTTTGCCGCCACAGGGTGTAGTTGCTGCGACTATTTTTTTCCTGATCGACGGCGTACAGCGCGTCGTTGAGGTTGTAATAACCTTTCGTCGAGTAGCGATACGCCGCCAACACGATGCTGGTCTGGGTATCGGTAAACATGCGGTTAAAGGTCGCGCGATAGCTCTGACCCGAGTCATCATGGGCATCGCTCTTCAACCGCGAATGGGTGACGTCAAAAGAGAGCGCGCCGATGCCGGTGTTCATCCCGGTCCCCACCAGGAAGGCCTGATAGTCGTCAAAACCGGTGACCCCGGTGTAGCCGGTCAACAGGTTGTTGATCCCGTGCTGCCAGGTCGCCTGATAGAGCATCGGCTTGTTGCGCAGCGCGCTGTCGTCCACTTTACCGGCGGAGAGCGCGTAGCGGGTCATGCCCGGGCGCAGCAGCTGGGCGACGGAGGCGTAAGGCACGCTAAACACTTCTACCGAGCCATCCGCTTCTTTCACCGAGACCTCAAGATCGCTGCCATAGCCGGAAGGATAGACATCCTGCAGGGTAAACGGTCCGGGCGGAACGGTGGTCTGATAGATAATATTGCTGCCCTGGCGCACGGTGACGAGGGCGTTGCTCTGCGCCACGCCGCGAATTTCCGGAGCATACGAGCGCATGCCGTCCGGGAACATATTGTCATCGGTGGAAAGATTAACCCCGCGCAGACCGATGGTGTCAAAAAATTCCCCATTGGTAAAAATCTGCCCGCCGCTGACGATGGAGTTGAGCTGTGGGATAGGGCGCTGGAGATAGGTCTGGTTGCTGTTCCAGTGCGCTTTACCCTGCTGCTGCTGCCAGTTCAGGTTGCCGATGTGCTTCAGCAGCCAGCCGTCCCACGACAGTCCGGCGTTGACGCCCAGATAGGCGCTGCTGTTATCCGACCCGCCTACCGAAGAGGTATGGCTGTTCCAGGCGTTCGCCATCCAGCCAAGATTGAGCGCGGTAATACCTTTGTCCCAGAACTCCGGGCTGACATAGTTTTTCAGGCGTTGATCTTCATAGATCTGCGGTACCGAAATGTTCAACCGCAGGGAGGACTGGACCAGGTTGTCTTTGACGTTTTCTTCGTTGCGCCAGGATTTGAGGCTACCGCAGTAGCCCTCCTGCTCGCTCAGCTGCGGATTGAGCTTTTCCGCCGCGATGCCATATTGGGCCAGCATCGCTTTGGTGTAGCAGACGCCCAGCCGACCATCTTTATCGCGCGCGATGCGTAAATCGTAGCGCCCTTTCCACTCGTCGTTGGTGTAGACGTCAAGGGAGTAAGTGCCTTCGGTAATCGCGCTGGTCGAAAAGCGCGACAGATCGACCTTTTCGCGACTGCCGACAATAAAGCCGTCGTTAAACTGATATACCGTTCCCGGGTTTTCCTGTCCGCTGGAAAATGGCGGAAAGCAGCACAGCGCGATGGCGATCGCGGTGCTTAATCTTCCCGGGCAGAATGACCTCTGCTTCATTAGCTTTTCCCTTATTTAACGGCCACTTTCACTGCGACATCGGCGCCATAGTCATTAATGTTGTTAACGGTCAGGGTTTCGCCGCGGTTGACGGCGGAGGAGAGCGCCACCGTCTGGCTGGACTGCGGCGCCAGCATCACGGTTTTGCTGTTCAGCGCTTTACCGCCGTCGCGGGAAATACGGCTGACGGTAATGTAGAACGGCGTCGGGTTGTTGATGGCGAGACCACTGCCGCTGGCGGTCAGGGTCAGCTTCTCGGCCGCCGCATCGCGGTTGCCCAGTCCGGCAGGACGATAAATAAATTTAAAGCGCGAACGGATCGCCAGCTGCAGCACGTTCTGGCCTTCATTTTTCTGATTGGCCACCACCGGCGGAATTTCCAGCAGATTCAGCCACCACAGCGTCTCTTTATCTTTCGCCAGACCGGCGCTGCTGCCGAGCTTAATACGCAGCGTCTGGCCGCTCTTGGCGTCAACGCGCGAAATCGGCGGGGTGATAATAAACGGGGTGGTAATGGTATCCGGTGTGGCATCGGCATCGCCGTTATCCAGCCAGGCCTGCGCCAGCGCCGGACGGTCGGCGTTATTTGAAAGCTGTACCGTTATTTCTTTTTCATTTCCTGGATAAATAAAGCGGGTACCGTTAACAATAATATTGTTGGCATGGGCCGCAAAACTAAAAATGAAACAGAAAAAAAGGGCAATACGCTTCATGCTGACCTCAGAATAAAAATACAAGCGGCGGACATTGCCGCTTTATTATTGTTATTAACTGCCCCATCGCGGGGCAGTTTTATTTTCTGACGGAATTACTGGTAAGTAATTTCGTAAGTCGCGTAGCTGTTAACCACACCGGTGGTTACCGTGGTCGGCGCGCTGGTGGCGTAGCCTACGTAGTAGGTGAAACGCGCGCCATCAGCTACAGCGGAAGCGTCGCCTTTCGCTTTCGGCTGAGTGCTGTCACCCGGGATGATTTTGTTGGTCAGCGCGGTAGCGTTGTCAGTAGACAGCACCAGCTGGATGTTCTGAGCACCGGAAGCTTCGGTGTTCGCCAGGTAGCCCTGTTGTTTGCTGGTTGCGCCAGCCAGCAGGTTACCGCCGGTCCAGTTCACGCCCAGTTTGCTTACGTCATCCTGTTTAGTGCCATCAGCAGCCTGGCAGTTAGAGACGTCAATGGTGAAAGATTTCGGTTTCAGGTAAGTATCCGCTGCTGCCGCTTTAACTTCAGTCAGGGTTACCGGAGACAGGTAAACGTTCGCATCGCTGCCCTGGCCGTTAACGGAAACAGTACAGGATACATCGGTAACTTTACCGAAGAAATTAACCTGGCCGCCGCCAACAGTGGTATCAGCTGCATGGGCAGCAGTCATGCCAAAAAACGCGGTTGCCATTGCTGCAGAGAGAAGAACCTTTTTCATTGCCATTTCCTTGTCAGAGTGAATTACGAATCAATGAGCACACTGTGAATTCGCATAGAACCAGAAACATCAGGCGATGCTGATTTATGCCACTGCTAATAGAATCTTCGACTGACCGGGAGCCGCAATATTTAAGGCGTCAGGTAACGAACCTAAAAATATAAGTTCGCTGGTGCTATCGGCGTCAAAGAATGCTATTTATTCGCCGACAAATATACATTTGTTCACGTTTCATTAAGTTATATAACAGATAACCATCGGCTATTAATAAACAGTCATTGATAGATGAAAACGCGAGGGTGGTTGTTTACAGCGCAGCAAGCCTAACGCCAGAGCGAGAGAAAGTGACCGCAACAGCATGCAGAAAAAGCCCTCGGAAGGCCATCGCGATAAGTCTGAATCTGCCTTTGCGGTGGTGAAAACAGCACCAAACCATTCACACAACGAATGATGAAAGCATGAATGAGGCGCATTCCTCTCCCTGAACAAGAGCAGCCCATGTGATACCCCCTTTCAGAAGCAAATCATTAATTCATTGTTTTTAAATTAAAAAATAGATAAACGATCATGTTTACGCCATCAAACCGCCATAAAAATGTGATCTAAATCGCACTTTTTGCCACGCGCGTTATAGTTAGCAGGCTTATTATAAGTCCATCGAAAGCAAACATGCTTTCCACCATAAAAGTTAAAAGGACAAACACCATGAAAAACGTAAAATTACTCGCCGCTGCCGGTATGCTCTCCCTGGTCTCTTTCGCTAGCTTCGCTCATCCGGTGAGCGTGACAGCAGACACCCTGGACAGCGCAGAAGCGAAAATCGCAACCATTGCGAAAGAACAAGGCGCTTCCTATCACATTACCGAAGCGTACACCGGCAACCAGGTCCATATGACCGCCGAGCTGTCTAAATAAGCGAATGGTTGCAGAGGGAGCTGCCGGACAGGCCGCCTGCGGGTGGCTGGTCTGGCTCCCGCCGCCCACCCCGCACGCAGCAATGTCGAGCCCCGTTACGGGGCTTTTTTCGTTTTTGCTCCCGCCGCCTGACGCGCCAGCGCGCGCTGGATAGACATCACGCTCGCCAGCACCACGATCAATCCCATCAGCGCCATCCCCTGGATCTTTTGTCCGAGGAATATCCATCCCAGTACCACGGCGGTCACCGGGCTCAGCAGACTCATCGCCGACACGGCCACCGGTGAGAGGCGGCCAATCCCCCGAAACCACAGGCCATAGGCCAGCATGGCGCCCGCCAGGCACAGCCACAGATAGCCGGCCGCCTGCAGCACTGTTACCTGATGCAAAGGAGGGTCAACGATCAGCGCCACCGGGGCCAACACCACCCCACCCCCCCCCCCCCCCCCCCCCCCCC
>NZ_GL882842.1:48257-50403 GCF_000195655.1 Klebsiella sp. MS 92-3 | reverse complement strand
CCCCCCCCCCCCCCCCCCCCCCCCCCACCCGCCGCCAGCGGCGACACGCACACACACAGGCAGGGAGAGCGCCCAGCGCCGGGAGAGCCAGGTGCCCAGCGCCATACTGATCGCCCCGAGAAACGCCGCGCCGATGCCCAGCGGGTCGAGGACGGTGTGCGGCGACAGCAGCAGCATGGCCATACCGAGTATGCCGGCGATGGCGGAGAACACCGCCAGCCAGGGCGAGCGCTGCCGGTCGACGCACCAGGCGAGGAGCATCACCAGCAGCGGCTGGATCGCGCCGATCACTGCCGCCAGCCCGCCGGGTAAGCGATAGGCGGCGATAAACAACAGCGCCTGAAACGCGCCGATATTTAAGATGCCGGTAACGATCAGCTTTGCCCATTCGCCGCGTTGCGGAAAACGACGGCTCCAGATCAGAAGAGCGATACCTGCCGGCAGCACCCTCAGCAGCGCAGCAATAAATGGGCGGTCAGGGGGCAGAAACTGGGAGGTGACGATGTAGGTCGTCCCCCAGATAGCGGGCGCCAGCGCGGTGAGCAGCAGGTCGAGAATCAGATTACGTGAGAGAAAAGCCATGATTTTATCTTCACTTCAAGGTAAATTAGTGAGTGAAGTATGTACCGCCAAGTATCTTGATATCAAGACAAGTGAGCACTAATGGACAAATCACCGCCGATCGACGCCGTGGATCGCATCCTCGCCCAGTGGCAGCGGGAACGGCCAGACCTCGACTGCAGCCCCATGGGGCCGATAGGTCGCCTGAAACGATGCGCTATGCTGCTGGAGCCGCATGTGGAAGTGGCCTTTACGCGCCACGATCTGGTGCGCTGGGAGTTTGACATGCTGGCGACGCTGCGGCGCGCCGGAGCGCCTTTCGTACTTTCGCCCACCCAGCTCTTCTCCACGCTGATGATTACCTCCGGTACCATGACCCATCGTCTGAAGGCGCTGGAGAAACGCGGGTTTATTACCCGCCTGCCCAATCCGGAGGATGCCCGCAGTATGCTGGTCGCCCTGACTTCCGCCGGACGCGAACGGATCGATGCCGCAGTGGAAACCCACGTCGACAACGAACGGCAACTGCTGGCAGGACTCAGTGACGGTGAACGCCAGCAGTTGGATCAGGCGCTGCGGGTGTTGATGCGACTGCTGGAAACGGGCTAACAGCCAGCGGCGATAAAGTCGCCGTTGGCGCTGATCGGCACCACGGTGAAAAACAATCCCACGGCAAAGAGGATCAGCGCCAGACCGCCGAGGATCTTCATCAGCGGAACCAGCCAGGGCCGCGGGCGGTGATTCGTGGCCAATCGTTTGACCGTCCGATGGCGCGCATAGTGAACCAGTAGCGACAGACCGAGGATCGAGAGCGCGGTGCCCAGCGCCATGCTCATCACCGCGGCGATGCCCCAGCTAACAATCCCCAACGCATTGGCGAATAATAAAATCATGATCGCCCCGCTACAGGGCCGAACGCCGATAGCCAGCACCACGCCAAGGCGCGTCTTCCAGTCAGCGCCCTGCAGATCCTGCCCCACGCCGTGATGGCCGCAGCCGCACGAGGCGTCATGCTGATGCGCTGGCGTCAGACGGCGAATCACCTGTTTTGTCGGCCACAGGCTTTGCAGAGCGCGAAAGATAACATAAGCCCCAAAGACGCCGATGGTCAGGGCGCTGATCTTCTCGACGTACCAGCGGCTGGCGCTAAGATCGCCGGCGGCCAGATTCAGCCCCACCGCAAGAATAAAGACGAAGAGTATCGCAGTGACGCCCTGCAACAGGCTGCCGAGAAAGGGCACCACCCGCGCCGCCGTCAGGCTCTCCTGATTGGTGCTCAGGTAGGTCGTCACGATAAATTTACCGTGTCCCGGTCCGACGGCGTGCAGCACGCCATAGAGAAAGGCCCCCACCAGCAGCCAGATACCGCCGCTGTACTGATGGTTATTCAGCAACAGAAGGTACATCACCAGATAGCGATGCAGGGTAATTTGGGTGGCGAGACACCACTGGAGAAAGTCACCCCAGTGGCTGTGCAAGGTGATAGCGGCGGCCAGCAGTAGAAGGCCGCCCCACCCCCCCCCCCCCCCGCGCCCCGCGCGCGCGGGGGGGGCCGGGCGTAAGGCGTAGGGCTGGCTCGCCGCTG
>NZ_GL882842.1:37985-48198 GCF_000195655.1 Klebsiella sp. MS 92-3 | reverse complement strand
GCCCCCCGCACCCGGCCGCCCGCAGGCGCCAGTCGCGGAGCGCAATCGGAGTCGTCATCGTTATACCATTGTAGTAAACGTAAACCGCCTGATAGCAACTTTACGACAGGCGAGCGAAGGCGTCAGCGCTGAAGGGTGAGGAATTTGTCGAAGCTGTTCACGGGATTGTTCGTAGTCACCAGGCTCCGCATTATCTACCGATCGCTATCTTCCCGACACCGTATTAGCGCAGAATGCCTCAATATCTTGAGCATACCACAGCTATATCTTTTTATGCGTTATTGGTTACCAATACCTTTTAACAGGAATAATTACTCAAAAAATCACAGATAAAAATAAATAAGTTATTTCTTGGCGAGCATTTTTTGTCAGTTATTATGCTGCGCTTCCGGCAAGAATATTCTTTAACTGCTATTTATTGTACTCTTCAGCAGGATCACTTCCATGAAAAGAGGCTTACTTACCCTGGTTACTGCTGCCATCGCTTTCCGTACAGGCCACCTGGCGCAGCGACAAGCGCCAGGAGGCACGTGACGAAAAGTGGTGAACCGGCAGGCTTCGGCGTATCCTGGATGTGAGTCCTTCCCGCGCCGAAGCGAGTATTCCAACCCGCCGCCAGACCGTGTCGCAATACTTACCTGTCCTCTACTACCTCCCATTGATATCTTCCTGTATACGTTGACCGTGACGAGTTTTCATCTCATTCAACCGCATGTACCAGATTAAGCTTACCCGTTGAAATACGGCGTAATGTGCTCTATTACAGACAATGCTATTATCACCAGGCTTTTTGCAGTATGGTTTAATCACTGTTGTAGTTTTGCAGTGAATGCTATCCAGACGACTTAAGGTTGTATTTTGTCTGAGAAATTTCTCATGCCATTCCCGAAGGTTGTCGGCGAGGGAGGCTGGTTTACTGGGGTGACATTGCCCAGTAAACAGGCAATCAATCATGACGGCATTGATAGCCGCCTTGCCGTGGCCGGAAGCCCAAGCCTTCATCATCATGCGGGTATCATCAAGAGGATCAGGGATGTACAGGACGTGGAAACCCCCAGGAAAGATTCATCAGTTCAGCCAGCTCACCCTTTCTTTACCCTTCAGATCGCGGCCTCTTATCGTTAGCAATGGAGCTAGCCCATGATACCGCTCGCGCTCGTAGCAAATTAAAACGTTATCACCACGCTGTTTCAAAATAAAAAGGCAGTCAAATTTAACAATGACCTGACGCAGGCTCGGAAAACCAAAAATATGCCTGCAATAAAAGGGAAAACCATGACGAATAACGCCGACATAAAAAAAAGGAACTTCCTGACTCAGAATGAAATTGAGTCTTTACTTAAAGCGGCCGATACCGGTCCTTATGCTGCACGTAATTATTGCCTGACGTTACTGTGCTTCATCCATGGTCTGCGCGCCAGCGAGATCTGTCGTCTACGAATATCGGATATCGACCTTGCTGCCCGATGTGTTTACATCCATCGGCTTAAAAAAGGGTTTTCGACTACCCACCCGTTGCTGGATAAAGAGATCTACGCCCTAAAGCGCTGGCTGGCCATTCGCAGCAGCTGGCCGCAGGCCGCCAGCGAATGGCTGTTTCTCTCCCGCAAAGGTAATCCCCTTTCCCGCCAACAGTTTTATCAGATTATCGCGTCCTCAGGGGGACTGGCGGGGCTGCCACTGGAGATCCACCCGCACATGCTGCGGCACTCCTGTGGCTTTGCGTTGGCGAATATGGGGATCGATACCCGCTTGATACAGGATTATCTCGGGCATCGCAATATCCGCCACACCGTCTGGTATACCGCCAGCAATGCGGGACGCTTCTATGGCATCTGGGACAATCCCCGTGACAAACAGCGATCGTCGCTGATCCAATAGCCTTGACGCCATGGATGGCGTTGTATCGCGAGCGGTCGACAAATTAAAATATTCATGATTCTTAACCCTGCGTTAATTAGGATTACTGTTCCCACAAGTTCTTATTTAATCCTTATGACTGAGAGTTAATATAACCCTGCGTTTACTCAGGAATAAGACTGGGTATTTATTGGTGGGAAAAAATTTCCGCGGCTGTGTTTTTAATAGCGGCTGGTAATGAAAAATATCCTTTCATTTTATATACCTGGCGGCAACCCGCGCAGATACTATTGAGCCGATGATTAAAATCTTTAAAATTAAGAATTATCACCCGACGATATTTTTAGTGTCTGGCAATGTAATATGTTATCAATTCGTGATTAATCATCTTCACCCTGTACCGTTTTAGCATTACAGAACCTTTCTCGTCATGGCGTATGGTTTCGCTGTGACGGTCATTCATACCTATTTTCAGGAGCAACTATTGTGAACCGACGTCGTTTTCTAACCGCCAAAGAAGTTCAGGCCATGATGCAGGCTGCTCGTCAGGGCCCTACCGGCGAACGGGACTACTGCCTCATTCTGCTGGCCTTTCGCCATGGCATGCGCATTAGCGAACTGCTGGATCTGCATTATCACGATCTGGATCTCCATGAAGGGCGGGTTAATGTGCGGCGATTAAAGAATGGTTTTTCGACGATTCATCCACTGCGTTTTGATGAGCGCGAGGCGATTGAGCGCTGGAGCCTGGTCCGTGCCGGCTGGAAAGCGGCGGACAAAACGGACGCACTGTTTATCTCCCGCCGCGGCACCGCGCTCTCCCGCCAGCAGGCGTATCGTATTATTCGCTCCGCCGGGGAAAATGCGGGTACCGTCACGCACACTCACCCCCATATGCTGCGTCACGCCTGCGGCTATGAACTGGCTGAAAGAGGGACAGATACGCGTTTGATACAGGATTATCTAGGACATCGCAATATTCGTCACACAGTACGTTACACCGCCAGTAATGCGGCACGTTTCGCTGGCATCTGGGAAAGAAATAATCTTTTAGAGGAAAAAGATCAGAAGACGAAAAATGAAATAACTGATTGATTTTAAAGAATTAAAAAAATAACGAACAGGTCAATTGGGGCCAAACTGTTTATATCATAAAAATGTTTTGACATATTTTGCAACTCACTACGCCATATTTCCGCAAAAAAAATCATATCTCATTGATTATTATCTATTTTTAAACCTGAAATTACTCACTTTTCTCTAACCATATCTCTGCTGCACCGGCGATCCGTCGCCAACGCCATCGCTATTCCTTTCGCACCTCCTCCCACCACACCAGATTATATTACCATAAAAATCAAATTTGGCAGAATTTAAAACCACAGAATACCAGGTTTACACAAAATACAGATCATTTATCCCAACGAGTCAAAATGGCCCCAATTGTCTCATCGGTTGGGCGAAAACTGTGCAGAGCCGGCAGCCGGACCACTCGGCTGAAATCTGAAATGCCTGGAAGGCACAACGGCTGCCAATCCGGTTCGTTATTTCGACATCGTTCAAAGGAAAACAGTATGAAAATCAAAACACTGGCAATGATTGTTGTGTCAGCACTGTCACTGAGCTCCACGGCAGCTCTGGCCGATACCACCACGGTCAACGGCGGGACCGTGCATTTTAAAGGAGAAGTCGTTAATGCGGCCTGTGCGGTGGATGCCGGCTCTATCGATCAAACCGTTCAGTTAGGCCAGGTGCGTTCCGCGAAACTGGCCACGGCGGGGAGCACCAGTTCGGCCGTCGGTTTCAACATCCAGCTGGATGATTGCGACACTACGGTAGCCACCAAAGCGTCCGTCGCCTTCGCCGGTACGGCCATCGACAGCAGCAATACCACCGTTCTGGCCCTGCAAAACTCTGCCGCCGGCAGCGCAACCAACGTCGGCGTGCAGATCCTCGACAATACCGGTACGCCACTGGCACTGGACGGCGCCACCTTCAGTGCTGCGACCACGCTGAATGACGGCCCCAACATCATCCCGTTCCAGGCACGTTACTACGCGACCGGCGCAGCGACGGCTGGTATAGCGAACGCGGATGCCACGTTCAAAGTGCAGTACGAGTAAGACCCGAGTCAGGCAGGGAAGCTATTCGGGCCAGGAGGGCCCGCTCTCTATTTTCAACCGGAGTGAAACGATGCAGGGAATGAAATCTGGTCTGCTGCTGCTACTGCCTCCGCTGGCGCTGGCCGGTAATCATTGGAACGTCACGCTGCCGGGGGGCAGCATGCGTTTTCAGGGCCTGATAATGGCGAGTTCCTGCCGCGTCGAAGCCGGCGATCGGCAGATGACGGTCAATCTGGGGCAGATCAGCAGTAATCGATTTCATGCTGTCGGCGAAGACAGTAACCCAATCCCTTTCGCGATTCATTTACAGGATTGCAGTACGGCGGTCAGCCAGCATGTGGGTGTGACCTTTCACGGCGTGGCTGATGGAAAAAACCCCGACGTGCTTTCGGTGGGTGAAGGTCCGGGGATCGCCAGTGGGATCGGTATTGCGCTATTCGACAGCCAGGGCCAGCAGCTCCCGCTCAATCGTCCAGCGGATCGCTGGATATCACTCTACCGCGGACCGACGACGCTAAATTTCGTCGCCAAATATCGGGCGACCGGACGCCAGGTCACCGGCGGTGCAGCCAATGCCCAGGCCTGGTTCTCATTGACCTATCAGTAATTAATCCGCAGACAAACAGGACAACACGGTGAGCAGACAAGGAGATAATGTGAGAAAAACGGCAACGATGGCGCATGGCTTACTGGCAGGATGTGTGCTTTTCGCCGCCAGTATCTTTAGCGCCAGCGCGCAGGCGGGCGTTGCGCTTGGCGCGACCCGGGTTATCTACCCGGCGGGACAGAAGCAGGTCCAGCTCGCGGTGACCAATAATGATGACAACAGTACCTGGCTTATTCAGTCATGGGTGGAAAATGCCGATGGTCAGCGAGACGGCCGGTTTGTCATCACTCCTCCGCTGTTTGCCATGCAGGGTAAAAAAGAGAACACCCTGCGCATTATCGACGCCACCAATAACCAGCTGCCGCAGGATCGGGAAAGTCTGTTCTGGATGAACGTGAAGGCGATCCCTTCGATGGATAAATCAAAGCTCAGCGACAATACCCTGCAGCTGGCGATTATCAGCCGCATCAAGCTCTACTACCGTCCGGGAAAACTGGCCCTGCCTCCGGATCAAGCGGCGGAAAAGCTGACCTTTAGCCGTAGCGGATCGTCGCTGACGCTGACGAACCCCACCCCCTATTACCTGACGGTGACCGAACTGAACGCCGGGACACGCATTCTGGAGAACGCCCTCGTACCGCCGATGGGCAAAACCAGCGTCAAGCTACCCGCGGATGCCGGGAACACCATCACCTATCGCACGATTAATGATTACGGCGCGCTGACGCCGAAAATGAATGGCGTGCTGCGCTAACCCAGAAGCGCCCCGCCGCGCGGGACACGCTGCGCATGACCAGAAGCAATGACAGCCGGGCAACGTCGGACCGGAGGGATAATGTCACATCGGAAATATGGACTGGATCATTTAGGTTGCCGAACTGCCCGGCGCCTGGTATCTCCGGCGCTGGCGCTGTGGCTCTGCTCACAGCCGTTTGCCGCGCGGGCGGACCTCTATTTTAACCCCCGCTTTTTAGCTGACGATCCGGCGGCGGTGGCTGACCTGTCGGGATTTGAAAAAGGCCAGGAGGTTCCGCCAGGCACCTATCGCGTCGATATTTATCTCAACAATGGTTTTATGACCACCAGGGACGTCACTTTCCAGGCCGATGCCCAGGGTCACGGTCTGTCCCCCTGCCTGACGCGCGGCCAGCTGGCGAGCATGGGTGTGGATACCGGTCGGGTGCCGGGCATGGCGACGCTGGACAGCACGGCCTGCGTGCCGCTGACCACGCTTATCAGCGAAGCTACCACACGCTTCGACGTCGGACAGCAGCGCCTGTACCTCACCGTCCCCCAGGCATTTATGGGTAACCATGCGCGCGGCTATATTCCGCCGGAGCTGTGGGATAACGGTATCACCGCCGGGCTGATTAACTATAACTTCACGGGCAATAACGCCCATAACACCACAGGTGGCAGCAGCCGTTACGCCTATCTGAATCTACAGAGCGGCCTGAACATTGGCGCCTGGCGTCTGCGCGATAACAGCACCTGGAGCTACAGCAGCGGCGGTAGCACCTCATCCAACGAGAATCGCTGGCAGCACGTTAACAGCTGGCTTGAGCGGGACATCACGCCTCTGCGTTCGCGACTCACCCTAGGGGACAGCTACACCAACGGCGATGTCTTCGACGGGATCAACTTCCGCGGCGCCCAGCTGGCCTCCGACGACAATATGCTACCGGACAGCCAGAAAGGCTTTGCGCCGGTGATCCACGGGATCGCCCGCGGCACGGCGCAGGTGTCAATCAGGCAAAACGGCTACGAAATCTACCAGAGCACAGTGCCGCCGGGACCATTTACCATCGACGATCTCTACGCCGCGGGCAATGGCGGCGATCTGCAGGTCACGATCAAAGAAGCGGATGGCTCCCGCCAGGTCTTCAGCGTGCCCTGGTCAACGGTGCCGGTTCTCCAGCGTGAAGGCCATACCCGCTTCGCCCTCACCGCCGGGGAGTACCGCAGCGGCAACAGTCAGCAGGAAACGCCCGATTTTTTCCAGGGCACGGCCATGCATGGCCTGCCGGCAGGCTGGACGCTCTACGGCGGCACCCAGCTGGCAGACCGCTATCGCGCCTTTAACCTTGGGGTGGGGAAAAACATGGGCTATTTCGGCGCCCTGTCGCTGGATATCACTCAGGCCAACGCCACCCTGGCTGACGACAGCGAACATCAGGGGCAGTCGGTGCGTTTTCTCTATAACAAATCCCTGGATGAGACCGGCACCAACCTGCAGCTGGTGGGCTACCGCTACTCTACCCGCGGCTATTATAACTTTGCCGATACCACTTACCGCCGGATGAGCGGCTACAGTGTGGAAACCCAGGACGGCGTTATCCAGGTAAAACCGAAATTTACCGACTACTACAATCTGGCTTACAGCAAGCGCGGCAAGGTGCAGCTGAGCGTGACTCAGCAGTTGGGGCGCACCGCCACCCTCTATCTCAGCGGTAGCCACCAGACCTACTGGGGCACCGACGATGCCGATGAGCAGCTGCAGGCCGGCCTCAACGCCGCCGTGGACGATATCAACTGGTCGCTAAGCTACAGCCTGACAAAAAACGCCTGGCAGCAGGGGCGCGATCAAATGCTGGCGATCAATATCAATATCCCCTTCAGCCACTGGCTGCGTTCCGACAGCCGCTCGGTCTGGCGGCACGCCAGCGCCAGCTACAGCCTGTCGCACGATCTCAATGGCCGCATGACCAATCTGGCGGGCCTGTATGGCACCCTGCTGGAAGACAACAACCTCAGCTATAGCGTGCAGACCGGCTATGCCGGCGGCGGCAACGGCGACAACGGGAGCACAGGCTACACCGCCCTCAACTACCGCGGCGGCTACGGCAACGCCAACGTCGGCTACAGCCGCAGCGATGGCTTTAAACAGCTCTACTACGGGGTCAGCGGCGGCGTGCTGGCGCACGCCAACGGCATCACCCTGAGCCAACCGTTAAACGATACCGTGGTGCTGGTGAAAGCCCCCGGCGCCGGCGGCGTGAAAGTGGAAAACCAGACCGGGGTACGCACCGACTGGCGCGGGTATGCCGTCCTGCCTTATGCCACTGAGTATCGCGAAAACCGGATCGCGCTGGATACCAACACCCTGGCGGACAATGTCGACCTTGACGATGCGGTGGTCAGCGTGGTGCCCACCCATGGGGCGATTGTCCGCGCCAACTTTAACGCCCAGGTGGGGATGAAGATCCTGATGACGCTGACCCATCGCGGCAAACCGGTGCCGTTTGGCGCCCTCGCCACCGGCGACAGCAACCAGAGCGGCAGCATCGTCGCGGACAACGGCCAGGTCTACCTGAGCGGGATGCCGCTGGCGGGCAAAGTGCGGGTGAAATGGGGCGATGGCCCGGACGCTCAGTGCGTGGCCGATTACCGTCTGCCGCCGGAGAGCCAGCAGCAGGCGCTCAGTCAGCTTTCGGTCGCGTGCCGCTAAGGAGATCATGATGAGAACACTGCAGTATCTGCTGGGCGCCCTGTTCACCCTGGGCGCACCGGCTGCGCTTGCCGCCGATAGCACGATCGCCATCAGCGGCTATGTCCGCGATAACGCCTGCGCGGTAGCCGGCGAATCGAAGGATTTTACTGTCGATTTACAGGATAACGCCGCGAAGCAGTTTTATGCCGTTGGGGCGACGACGCCGCCGGTGCCGTTCCGCATCGTGCTGTCGCCCTGCGGCACTTCCGTCACCGCGGTGAAGGTCGGTTTCACCGGCGTGGCGGACAGCATCAACACCAGCCTGTTAAAACTCGATGCCGGGGCCTCGGCGGCGGCAGGAATGGGGGTGGAAATTCTCGATCAGCAGCAGTCCCGGCTGCCGGTCAATGCGCCGTCATCCACCATGACCTGGACCACGCTGACCCCGGGCCAGACCAATATTCTCAACTTTTACGCCCGGCTGATGGCCACTCAGGTGCCCGTCACCGCCGGGCATGTCAATGCGACAGCGACATTCACCCTGGAATTTCAGTAAGCGGAGGCTGAAATGAAATGGACTCATGTGGGCTGGCTGCTGGCCGGCCTGTTAACCGCGAGCGCTTCCCTGCGGGCGGCCGACGTCACTCTCACCGTCAACGGCAAGGTGGTGGCCAGACCCTGCACGGTTTCCACCGTCAATGCCACCGTCGAGCTGGGCGATCTCTATACCTTTAGCCTGATCGGTGCGGGCTCGGCATCGGCCTGGCACAGCGTGGCGCTGGATCTGAGCAACTGCCCCGTGGGTACTTCACGGGTGAAAGCCACCTTCAGCGGAACGGCGGACAGCACCGGCTATTACAAAAACCAGGGAACGGCGGGCAATATTCAGCTCGAACTGCAGAACGAGGACGGCACCACGCTGAACAATGGCAGCAGCCAGTCGGTACAGGTGGATGAGGCCAGCCAGTCCGCTCGCTTCCCGCTGCAGGTCAGGGCGCTGTCCGTCAACGGCGGCGCCACGCAAGGCACCATTCAGGCGGT
Source organism: Klebsiella sp. MS 92-3 (assembly GCF_000195655.1). NCBI lineage: Bacteria > Pseudomonadati > Pseudomonadota > Gammaproteobacteria > Enterobacterales > Enterobacteriaceae > Klebsiella > Klebsiella sp. MS 92-3. The sequence continues at coordinate 39,137 of NZ_GL882842.1, read as the reverse complement.
GATTAACGTCACCTATACCTACGCCTGAGCCAGGAGAGCATCATGATGAAAAAAATAATCCCCCTGTTCACCACCCTGCTGCTGCTGGGCTGGTCGATGAACGCCTGGTCCTTTGCCTGCAAAACGGCCACCGGGGCGACGATTCCCATCGGCGGCGGGTCAGCCAACGTCTACGTTAACCTGACCCCGGCGGTGAACGTCGGGCAAAACCTGGTGGTCGACCTCTCCACGCAGATTTTTTGCCATAACGACTATCCGGAAACGATCACCGACTACGTGACCCTGCAGCGCGGATCCGCCTATGGCGGTGTGCTGTCGAGTTTTTCAGGCACCGTGAAATATAACGGCACCTCTTACCCGTTCCCGACCACCACGGAAACCGCGCGGGTGATTTATGATTCACGGACCGATAAACCCTGGCCGGCCGTCCTGTATCTGACGCCGGTGAGCACTGCCGGTGGGGTGGCCATCACCGCAGGATCGTTAATCGCGGTGCTGATCCTGCATCAGACCAACAACTACAATAGCGACTCCTTCCAGTTCATCTGGAACATCTACGCCAATAACGACGTGGTGGTCCCCACCGGCGGCTGCGACGTCTCCGCCCGCGATGTCACCGTCACCCTCCCCGACTACCCGGGCTCGATGGCCGTGCCGCTCACCGTCCACTGCGCGCAAAGCCAGCAGCTGGGGTATTACCTCTCCGGCACCACCGCGGACAGCGCCAACGCGATCTTCACCAATACCGCCTCCGCCTCGCCGGCGCAGGGGATAGGCGTTCAGCTGACGCGCAACGGCAGCGCCGTCCCGGCGAACAGCACGGTCTCGCTGGGCACCGTCGGCACCTCGCCGGTCAACCTCGGCCTGACGGCCACCTATGCCCGGACCACAGGCCAGGTTACCGCCGGCAACGTGCAGTCGATCATCGGCATCACCTTTGTCTATCAATGATGACCGATTATATCCTCTCGCCCTGCTCGCTGGCCGCCCGCGGGTTGAGCCAGCTGATGCTGAACGCCGCGAAGCGGCCCGTTGAGCTGCCGGTCGAGGGCGTGTCCCTGCGCGAGCTGGCTGCCGTGAAGCGGATCGTGGTGTATCTCCCTGCCGATCCCCCCCGGCTGGCGCCCCCCCCCCCCCCCCGCCCCCCCCCGC
>NZ_GL882842.1:16219-37869 GCF_000195655.1 Klebsiella sp. MS 92-3 | reverse complement strand
CCGCCGTTACCGATGTTGATTCTGAGCCGCAGCCCGGCCATCTGGCTGTGGCAAACGCTGCTCTATCAGGTGAGTCATCCGGATCGTCTGCGCAACGTCCATACTGCCCCCGCCGATCTGTCCTGCGCGGAGCTGGCCCATCGGCTGGAGAATGCGCCGCGGCTTGAGCGGCTTGCCAGCGAAGCCGCCCTGATCCACGGAAAACGGGTCGTCGGGTTGACCCACGCCGAGCTCAAGGTGATCCTCGCCCTGCTGCAAGGGCAGACGATAGGCGAGCAGGCCCAACGTCTCGGATTGAGCCAGAAAACGCTCTACACCCAGCGGCTGGCTGGGGTGAAAAAGCTGGTGGAATGTCATCCGCATCTGGCCCCCCGCTTTCCGCGCACGCTGCTGCCGCGCTCACCCGCAAACGCACTGACGGCGTTTGAACAGGAATGGGTACAAGCGATTCACGATCGCCAGGTCTTCCCGGTTTTTCAACCTATCGTCGATAGTCGCTCACAGCTACAGGGGGTGGAGATCCTGATCCGCTGGCGCCACCGCGGCCAGGTACTTCACCCCCAGACCTTTCTACCGCACTTCCGCGCCGACTACACCTGGCTGCTGCTTACGGCCTTTGTTCTGCAGGAGGCCGTGCAGAATATTAATGAGTATCCAGGCACCTTCTATTTTTCGGTCAACATACCCTCCTCACTCGCCGACAGTGACAGCCTGCTGCGGATGGTGGAAGCCGCTCGCCAGCAGCTTCGGCAGCCAGAGGGCGTGGCAAGGCTGGTGCTGGAATATGCTGAAACTATCGATTTTCGCCATCAGAGCCGCTCCGCCGCCCACGTGGCGCAGCTGCAACGTGCTGGCGTGCGCGTGATGCTGGACGACTGCTTTTCTCAGGGGAGCGTTATCTTTCCGGCGCGTCGACTGCACTTCAATGCGTATAAACTGGATATGAGCATCGTCAACGACGCCCAGCACGATCCAAAGGCGCTTGCGCTAATAAAAAGCCTGGCCTACTACTGCCAGTTAAGCGACAGTCGCTGTGTGGCGGAAGGGGTGGATTCACTGGCGAAATTTACGCAGTTAAAATCGCTGGGGATTGATCGCTTCCAGGGCTATCTGTTTTCACCACCGATGCGGCGCGAACATCTCCCGGAACTGATCCGCCGCTTTTCCCACCAGCGCGATCCGGCGAAACGTTGAGGGTGCGAGAAAAGCGCACCGGTTAGCACCGGTGCCGGTACGTCATGCGCGAATATCGTCGTATTCGCGGGTGTTATCGAATTCATGTTTGGCAAACGGGCAGAGAGGGATAATCTTCCGCTGCTCCTGGCGCATTTTTTCCACTACCTTCGCCACCAGCTGTTTCCCCACGCCCTGGCCTTTCAGGCTGGGATCAACATCGGTATGTTCGATAATGCTGAGGTGTTCGCCGGTGGGAACAAAAACAATCTCCGCCACCTGGTTTCCCTGCGCATCGTTAACATAAAATTTGTTATGCCCTTCCAGTATTTCCATCTTCTCCTCGCTTATTTATGACGATATTGCAGAGCGCCGCTCGGGCAGGTATCAATCACGTTTACCACCGTCGCGACATCCACTTCATCCGGGATAATCCACGGCTTACGCTTCAGGTTGAAGAGCTTCGCGCTGCCGCGCACGCAGTTCCCGGAATGCTGACAGATCGCCGTATTAAAGTAGACGTCGATTTTCTCCCCGGTGTAGGCCCGGTAGCCGGCTTCCAGTAATTCCTTATCCATGACATTGCCTCGGTCGTTTTTATCTTTCAGGCTAAGCATAGCCCTCGCCGTGGCGGCTGACTATGCGCAAGCGCGGGAATTGACGCCTCACATCATGCTCTCCCATCGCGCAAGGATCCCGCAGTCAACGATCGGTTGACTTTCATTCCCGCAACGAGGCGATTACACTCATGACACACTGGTATGATCACTCAGGGATGTTCCATTGAATCATATTGCCACCATCGCCCGCCCGGCGCGGTTACTGCTCGTCTTGCCGCTTTCCGGCTGCTCACTTTCGCCAGAGATCCCGGTATTGGGCGCTGCTTTTCCCGGCTGGTTTTTCTGCTTACTGGGCGGTGCGTTTTTACTGATCCCCTGCCATATCCTGATTACCCGTAAAGGCTGGCAGCCGCGCTTTTCTCCCCTGGTCTTCAGCTACGTCGCGCTGATGTTCCTGTTCGCCACGTTGCTGTGGTTTCTGTTTTTTGTTCACTGATCGCTTATGACAACTTCCCGCACTTCCCTGTTACGCAAAAAGTGGCCTCTGCTGGCGCTGGTCCTTGCCGCCATCCTGGCGCTGATCCTCGTTATCTGGCAGTTGCAAACCTCGCCGGAGACCAATGACGCCTATGTCTATGCCGATACCATCGATGTAGTGCCCGAGGTCAGCGGACGCATCGTGGAGATGCCCATTCGCGATAACCAGCGGGTGAAAAAAGGCGATCTGTTGTTCCGCATCGACCCCCGCCCCTATCAGGCAATGCTCGATGACGCGAAGGCCCGGCTGACGACCCTCGACGCGCAGATCATGCTGACCCAGCGCACCATCAAAGCGCAGGAGTATAACGCCCAGTCGGTGGCGGCCGCCGTCGAGCGCGCCAGAGCGCTGGTTAAGCAGACCACCTCCACGCGTATCCGCCTTGAGCCGCTGGTGCCGCAGGGGTTCGCTTCCCAGGAAGATCTCGATCAGGCGCGCACCGCTGAGAAAGCGGCGCGGGCGGAGCTGGAGGCCACGCTGCTGCAGGCCAAACAGGCCTCGGCGGCCGTGACCGGCGTGGATGCCATGGTGGCGCAACGCGCCGGGGTCCTGGCGCAAATCGCCCTCGCTGAACTGCATCTGGAATTTACCGAAGTGCGCGCGCCGTTCAACGGCGTGGTGGTGGCGCTGAAAACCACCGTCGGCCAGTACGCCTCGGCGCTGAAGCCGGTCTTCACCCTGCTGGATGACGACCGCTGGTATGTGATCGCGAACTTCCGCGAAACCGACCTGAACAACGTGCGCCCCGGCGTGGCGGCGCGGATCACCGTGATGACCAACCACAACCGGACCTTTAACGGGGTGGTGGATTCGGTCGGCTCCGGGGTCCTGCCCGAAGGTGGGAGCGTCATCGAAGGGCTGCCGCTGATCCAGAAAAGCATTAACTGGGTCCACGTCTCGCAGCGCTTCCCGGTGAAAATCGCCGTCAGCGATCCCGACCCGGAACTGTTCCGCATGGGCGCCTCGGCCAGCGCCGTGCTGCAGCCGTAGCCGGGCGACGCTATGTTTCCTCTCGCCCATTTTTTACGCCAGGAACTGCGCGACGCGCCGGGACGCGCCAGCTACACGCTGCGCCTGACGCTAAGCTGCGCGGTGCTCATCACCCTGTTTATGACCCTGCAGATCCCTTTCCTGGCCGTTGCGCTGATCGTCGTGTTCTACGTCAGCCAGCCTAACGTGTTGATGATTAAGCTGGTCAGCGTGGTCTTTTTTGTCACCGTCACCGTGGCGCTCGGCGGCGTGCTGCTGATCATCAAGTGGACCTATGACTACCCGCTGATCCGCCTGGCAGCCTCCGTGGCGCTCTTTTTCTGCGCCCTCTATCTGATGCGGGTGCTGGGCAAGCTGGGACTGGCCTTTTTCGTGGTGGCGCTGGCGGTGATTTACGCTCAGACCTTCCCGTCGATGACCAGCCAGAGCGAGATCCTGGTGCGGCTGCTGCTTTGGCTGTGGGTGGCGATTAACACCGCGATCCTCGTCACCCTGCTGGTCAACGCCTGCTTTCAGCAGGCCTTTCCCGGTAACCAGTTTAAGGCGCGTCTGGCCGGGATGCTGCACGAGGTCGCCCGGCGGCTGGCGGCCCCGGACGCTGAAGCGCCACCGACCTTCGGCGAGACCGCCGCGCAGTTCAATCAGCTGCAGTCGCTATTCGCCCAGGCCAGCCGGGCGACACCGGAGATCGCCGCCGATCCCCTGGCCTGGCGCTCGCGGCTGGCCGCCACTTTGCGCTGCTACCAGCTGGCGGCCCTGCTGCAAGCAGACGAGGCGGATAGTGACGATCGCCAGCAGCTGTCGCAGGCGGTACTTCAGCTGAAGAACGCCCTTAGCGAGGGGCCGTTTGACGGCGCTATTCCTCCCCTGACGCTCAGCGGTCGCGGCGTCAATCGCGCTGTTCTGCAGGAGATGGCTACCACTCTGCAGCGGCTGGCGCAGGGTGAGCCGGTTGCCCTGCCGCAGGGTGAGGTGGAGAAGGCGCCCCTGCTGGCGCCGGACGCCTGGCGCAACCCGGCATATCTCCATTTTGCGCTCAAGACCCTGCTGGCGACCCTAATCTGCTATGTCTTCTATACCGCTGCCGACTGGCAGGGTCTACATACCATTATGCTGAGCTGCGTGATCGTCGCCCAGCCCGGGCTGGGCGCCACGATGCAAAAGACATGGCTGCGCATCGGCGGGGCGCTGCTCGCCTCCCTGCTGGCGCTGCTGTTAATCGTCTTTGTCCAGCCCTGGACCGATTCGCTGACGGGCCTGCTGGCGATGTCCCTGCCGGTGCTGGCGCTGGCGGCGTGGATTGCCGCCGGCTCGGAGCGTATCGCCTACGCCGGGATCCAGATTGGTTTCACCTTTGCGCTGGCCTTTCTCAGCTGGTTTGCTCCGCTGACGAACCTCACCGAGCTGCGGGATCGGGTGCTGGGCATCCTGCTCGGGGTGCTGGTCTCCTCCATTGTTCATTTGTATCTCTGGCCGGACAGCGAAGCGCCGCAGCTGAAAACCCGCCTTGCGGCACTTTATCGCCGGCTGGCGGACTGCCTCGCCGCCCCGAAGGAGGCGGTTCCGCTGGCTCCCCTGCTTGTCGCCTTCACCGACAGCGAAGCGCTGATCCACCGGGTTCGCGCCGAACCGCTGGGCACGTATGCTCACCCCTGGCCCCAGGCGAAAGACTGGCCGATGCGCGCCACCCTCGCCCAGGCCGAGGAGATCGCCCGCCTCAGCGAAGGCTACCGACTCAACGCCGCGCCGGGAGACCCGACCCTGGCCCGCTGCGCCGAACAGCTGCGGCGCTACGCTGAACGTATCGAACAGGAGGCGACGGCGCCTGGCGAACAGCTGACCGCCGACCTGACTAACCCCTTTGGCCCGGCGCTGGCCGCCGCGCTGGCCGCCCTGCCCGACTGGGGGCCGACACCGATAGCGACTGAGCAACAGGCTAAAACGTCATGATGATCCTTCCTTTCTCCGCGCGCCTGCGCGGCACTCTTTTTACCCTGACGCTGACGCTGCTCAGCGGCTGCGCGCTGATCCAGGATGAGCCTGCCCAGGTCGCCATCGTCAATCCGCAGCAGGCCCAGCTGGCGCAGGTGATCCACCTGGCGAACAGCGACTGGCCGGCCGCCCGCTGGTGGGAGGCCTATGATGATCCTCAGCTCAATATGCTGATCAACCGGGCGCTGCAGAACTCGCCGACCATGCAGGCCGCCCGGCTGCGCATCTCCCAGTCGCAGTCCACGGTGGAACTCGCCCGGTCGGCAATGGGCCTGCAGGCCACCACCGTCGCGGCGCAAAACCGCCTGCGGATCACCGACAAATCCTTTAGCTGGCCCTACTCATACTCCCTGCCGGTGGATAAAAACGGCCCCTGGTATACGCTGAATACCGTTGGCGTCGGGGCGCAGCTGAATATCGATCTCTGGGGGGCCGATCGCGCCCGGGTCGCCGCCGCTATTGGCGAGAAAAACGCCCGGCTGGCGGAGACCGCCGGCATTGAGCTCGACATCGCCAGCAGCGTGGCGCAGCTCTATTTCGCCATGCAGGCGACGTTCCAGAAAATCGCGCTGCTGCAGGAGCTGGAGGGCATTGCCCGATTCTCGGTGGAAGCCCACGAGCACCGGACCCGGCGCGGCCTGGAAGACAGTGTGGATGTGGCCAACGCCCAGGCCGAACAGCTCGCCGCTCGCCAGCAGATCATTAGCGCCGAGGGGATGCTGACCCAGTATCGTGAAACCCTGCGGGCGCTGATCGGCGCCGATGCGCAGAGCATGCCGGCCATCCATCCGGTGGCGCTGCCGGCGCTCCAGGAGACGCTGCCGCCGTCGCTCTCTTTCGAGCTGCTGGCCCGCCGTCCGGACCTGCAGGCGCTGCGCGGCTACGTCACCGCCTCCCTGAGCCAGGTCGATGCGGCGAAAGCGGCCTTCTACCCCCATTTTGATATCAAAGCGTTCTGGGGCTATAACGCCCTGAGCGTCGGGGATCTGTTTAAGTCCTCTTTCCAGCAGATCAACCTGCTGCCCGGGCTGTATCTGCCGATCTTCGACGGCGGCCGTCTGAACGCTAATCTGCAGTCGGTACGCACCGCCAGCAACATCCTGATCAAACAGTACAACCAGGCGGTGCTGGATGCGGTTCGCGATGTCGCCATCAGTTCCAGCCAGCTTAACGACCTGAATCAGCAGCGCGCGCTGCAGCAGCTAAAAGTCACCGCGGCGCAGACCACCACCGACAGCGCTCGCGCCCATTATCAGCGCGGCCTCCTCAGCCGCTACGCCGCCGAAGAAGCCCGCCGGGCGGTCCTCGCCCAGCAGCTGTTGCTGCTGGACATTGAGGCCCAGCGGCTAAGCACCGACATTACCCTGATCAAAGCCCTGGGCGGCGGCTATCGAGGGCAGTAACAAGAATGCCTTCCCAATAGGGGAAGGCATTAAGCTGAAGAGGCGGGGTGGATGCGCGGCGATTACACCAGGGCGCGCAGCTCTTCCCGCATATAGGTGGAAAAGAATTCTGGATGCTTAATCACCAGCCGTTCGCCGGCGGCGACCCGTTCAGCCCACTCCGCCACTTTATCGGTAAACCCAGCGCTCCAGCCCTGCTGTTGGCCGCGCGCAGCGACGTCGGCCGGGGTGGCGGGTACGCCTAGTTCTTTTAAATATTTGAGAATTCCCTTCGCGGTACTTTCATCCATAGACTGTGGTACTGGCTCAGACGTATTCATACCACCGATGAAATCCAATGCTTTATCAATGACTGCTGGCATAGGTGTGTCCTTATATTAACCACATAGTAAACCTGACTACACTATGGACCGGAAAGCGACGTGATTTCAAAGAACACGCTCACGTTATGGGACATCGCGCATTGTGAAAAGGGGATTTTGTTCTGCTGGGGCGGGGATTGGACAAAAAACAAGCCGGCCCCGTAGGGCCGGCCTGAGGATCGCGTCAGGCGTTGCTGAGGGATTTTTGCGCGGCGCTGGACCGGCTGTTCTCCAGCATCCGGCGGACCGGGACAATCAGCACGGCCAGCACGGCGGCGCAGATCAGCAATGCGATGGAGCAGCGGGCGAAGAGGTCCGGCAGCAGCGACAGCTGATCGGCCTTCACATGACCGCCGATCAGGCCCGCCGCCAGGTTACCCAGCGCGCTGGCGCAGAACCACAGCCCCATCATCTGGCCGCGCATTCTCTCCGGCGCCAGCAGAGTCATGGTCGCCAGCCCAATCGGGCTGAGGCACAGTTCACCGAGCGTCAGCATCAGGATGCTGCCCACCAGCCACAGCGGCGACACACCGGCCCCGCCGTTGCTCAGGACGTTCTGCGCCGCCAGCATCATCAGGCCAAAGCCCGCCGCTGCGCACAGGATGCCAATGACGAATTTGGTCATACTGCCCGGACGAACGTTTTTACGCGCCAGCGCAGGCCACGCCCAGCTGAATACCGGCGCGAGGAGAATGATAAACAAGGCGTTAATCGACTGGAACCAGACCGCGGGGATCTCAAAATCGCCGATCATCCGGTTGGTATAGTCGTTAGCAAACAGGTTGAAGGAGGTCGGTTTCTGTTCAAACGCGGACCAGAAAAAGGCCGCCGAGACCAGCAAAATAAAGCACACCAGCAGGCGCGCCCGCTCTTTACGGTTGAGTCCGGCGAAGACGAACAGCCAGATGAAATAGAGCGCCACGGAGGCGGCAATCACATAGACCAGCACGCTGGCCACCGCTACCGGGTTAATCACGATCGTGCCCAGGCTGATAAGCGTGACCAGCACCGCCACTCCCAGCGCCAGCGCCAGCAGCCACGCTCCAACGCCATTCTTTTTCGCCACCGGGCTGTTCCAGGTGGAATCGAGGCCAACCTCCGCGTCATAGCGCTTCATCGACGGTACGGCAAAGACACGGAAAATGATCAGCGCCACCAGCATCCCGATCCCTCCGATGCCGAAGCCCCAGTGCCAGCCATGCGATTTGATAAGCCAGCCAGAGATCAATGGCGCGATAAACGAGCCGATGTTGATCCCCATGTAAAACAGCGAAAAACCACCGTCGCGGCGCGCGTCGCCCTTTTTATACAGGGTGCCGACCATCACCGAGATACAGGTTTTAAACAACCCGGAACCCAGGACGATAAACATCAGACCGATAAAGAACAGATCGTTGCCCAGCCATGCTGACAGAGCGATCGACAGGTGCCCCAGGGCGATCAGGATAGAGCCGTACCAGACGGCGCGTTGTTGGCCAAGCCAGTTATCCGCCAGCCAGCCGCCCGGCAGCGCGGCCAGATACATACTGCCGGCAAAAATCCCAACGATCGCCGAGGCGTTCTCTCGCGCCAGGCCCATGCCGCCGTCGTACACTGTCGCCGCCATAAACAGGATCAGTAAAGGACGGATGCCGTAAAACGAGAAGCGCTCCCACATTTCAGTGAAGAACAGGGAGCCCAGCGGATAAGGATGGCCGAAAAAGGTACGGCTTTCGTTTTTATTAACAGAGGAATGCATAAATTCTCCAGGTAAGGTGCGCCGCAGCGCAAGTTAACCGTATAAAGCAGGCTGACGATTTATAATTTGTTTGTATTAACATCAAACACGAGCATTTTTAACCATTTGATAACCACGCAATGGTTTTGTCCAGCCCCTTACCTTCCCTTTTTAGATGAAAAGTCGACAAACATCTAGTTTTACAGATTTAATGTTCGCAATAATGCAAACGACGTTGACTTTATATCATTACGCACAAAACGAAATTTTACCCATTAAAAACAAACAGTTAATAATTTATCGAGAGACATAAACCACCGGCGCAGAGGCGGTGTATAACGGCAGGAAAAGTAAGGGAAACAGACTGGATAGTGGAGAAATAGCGCTAAGCGAGAATATTGTCAGCAATCCAGGCGCTACATACCTGGAGAGCCTACCATACAGCAGGTTTAACACGGCATGCCGGCTGCTACAGCCGGCGCCATTCTGCGCGCTATTTCACACGCTGCCCTGCGGCATCAATGACTGGCTCACCGTCCTCCTTCACGAATGCGCCTTTTTGTGGCGCCGTCAGGATCTCCAGCACCACCTCTGACGGGCGGCAGAGTCGGGTGCCCTGCGGCGTCGTTACGATCGGACGGTTAATCAGGATCGGATGCTGAAGCATAAAGTCGATTATCTGGTCGTCAGTAAACCGGTCTTCCGCCAGGCCCAGCGCGTCGTAGGGTTCGACGTTTTTCCGCAGCAGCGCGCGCACCGGGATCCCCATCGCGGCGAGCAGCTGGCGCAGCTCATCACCCGACGGCGGCGTCTCCAGATAATAGATAACGGTGGGCTCGGCGCCGCTGTTACGGATCAGCGCCAGCGTATTACGCGAGGTGCCGCAATCAGGGTTATGGTAAATGGTGATGCTCATAGTACGTTCTCATGGCTGGTTGAAGGAGAGACGCAGCGCCAGCGCGGCCAGCGTCACAAGCAGCACCGGCAGGGTCATGGTGATGCCGCAGCGGAAATAATACCCCCAACCGATGGTGATGTGCTTCTGCGCCAGCACATGCAGCCACAGCAGCGTGGCCAGGCTACCAATTGGCGTGATCTTGGGCCCCAGATCGCAGCCGATGACGTTGGCATAAATCATGGCCTCTTTGATCGTCCCTGTTGCCGTGCTGCCATCAATCGACAGGGCGCCGACCAGTACGCTGGGCATATTATTCATTATTGAAGAGAGGAAGGCCGACAGGATACCGGTGCCCAGCGTCGCGGCCCAGAGGCCGCGCTCCGCCAGCATGTTCAGCACCGTGGTCAGATAATCCGTTAACCCGGCGTTTCGCAGACCATACACCACCAGATACATTCCCAGCGAGAAGATCACTATCTGCCACGGGGCGCCGCGCAGCACCTTGCCGGTGTTAATTACCCGCCCGCGCTTCGCGACAGCAAACAGGATCCCGGCGCCGAGCGCCGCGATGGCGCTGACCGGGATCCCCAGCGGTTCAAGGACGAAAAAGCCAGCCAGCAACAGCAGCAGCACGCCCCAGCCGGTGCGGAACGTCGCTGGATCTTTTATCGCCGTGGCCGGCGCTTTTAGTAACGCCATATCCCAGGCCGGCGGGATATCCTTGCGAAAGAACAGGTGCAGCATCGCCAGGGTGGTGAGGATCGCCGCGAGATCGACCGGCACCATCACCGAAGCGTACTCCCTGAAGCCGATGGCAAAGAAATCTGCCGAAACGATATTCACCAGATTCGACACCACCAGCGGCAGGCTGGCGGTATCGGCAATAAATCCGGCGGCCATGACAAAGGCCAGCATCGTTCCCTTGCTGAACCCCAGCGCTCGCAGCATGGCAATCACGATTGGCGTGAGGATCAGCGCCGCCCCATCGTTGGCAAACAGCGCCGCCACAGCCGCGCCGAGCAGGATAATCCAGGTAAACAGCAGACGACCCCGGCCTCTTCCCCAGCGGGAAACATGCAGCGCGGCCCATTCGAAAAAGCCAGACTCATCAAGCAGCAGGCTGATAATGATAACGGCGATAAAGGTGGCGGTCGCATTCCAGACGATATGCCATACCACCGGGATATCGGCTACCTGTACGCCACCGGTGGCCAGCGCCAGCGCCGCGCCAAATGCCGCGCTCCAGCCGATCCCTAACCCCCGCGGCTGCCAGATCACCAGCACCAGGGTCAGGATAAAAATCGTACCTGCCAGCAACATCGTTCCTCCGCCAATCACATTCGAAAAATCATATATGTTAAGATAAATTTTTTACCGGCAACCCGGCCCGCCAGCCAGTCTGCTGATCATCAGCCGCACATCCTCCTGCTGACTGAGCCAGGCCTGCTCAATCACCTGCGCCGCCCAGGCCGGCATCTGCGGAGAGAGGCGGTAATGGACCCACTTACCCTGTTTACGATCCAGCAGCAATCCGCTCTCACGGAGCATCGCCAGATGGCGGGAGATCTTGGGCTGGGACTGGGCGAGCGCCGTACAGAGATCGCACACGCACAGCTCTCCACGCGCCTTGAGCAGCAATACGATCCCCAGCCGAGTTTCATCGGCGAGGTTTTTGAACAGTTGCAGGGGCAATAAAGACATGATTTCTCCTCAAGCGTGACGGACAGCATACGGGGCCACAAAGAAAGATCAATATACATGCGCAAAAACATATATATTAATTCACGTCTGCGATGAGCATCCGGGATGTTGCGCCCCGCCATCCCTGCTAAATAGCACGGAAAAATGCCGCGTTTTCTTTTATCCATCATCGAAATATGTCAGGCTGGAGATCCCATTGGATTGCCAGGGCTTTCAGGATGAGTACGATTTATGTGGTTGTTTTAACGTATATAAAACCGCTCGAAGAGGTTGACCGTGCGATCCCCGCCCACATCGAATGGCTCAAAAAAGGCTATGCCGACGGCCTCTTTCTCGCCTCCGGCCGCCGTATTCCCCGCACCGGCGGCGTCATTCTGGCAAAATGCGATAGCCGGGAAACTCTGCAAGCGCGTCTGAGCCAGGATCCCTTCCAGCAGCTGGGTCTCGCCCGTACAGAGATTATTCCCTTTGAGGCCAGCATGGCGTCACCCGCGCTGCAGTCGCTGTTATAACCCTGTCTGAAAGCATATCCCGGAGGAAAAATGCAGCCGTACTTTCACTGGATCAATGAACCTGCCGAGTGGCGCCGCGATTCCGACGGCCTGACGGTGGTCACTAATAAGCATACCGACTTCTGGCGCCATACCTGGTATGGCTTCGAGCGCTTCTCTGGCCATCTCTATGCCGCAGAAGTGGCGGGCGATTTTACCCTGCAGGCAAAAATCTGTGCGGATTTCACCACGCTTTACGACCAGGCCGGGCTGATGATGATGGCCGACGAGCAGACCTGGCTGAAGGCGGGAATTGAGTTTAATGACGATGCCCCGGCCATCGGCAGCGTACTGACGCTAACCCACTCCGACTGGGCCACCGGGCTTTTCCCCGGCGACCCGCGCACCTTCTGGCTGCGGCTGACCCGCAAGGGCGACGCGTTAAGGCTGCAGTATTCAACCGACGGCGAGCGCTGGCCGCTGCTGCGGCTCGGCTACTTTCCGCCAGGCCCGGTGAAAGCGGGCGTCATGTGCTGCTCACCGGAGCGTGGCGGACTGGCGGTTGCGTTTCAGGATATTCAGCTTCCCCCGCCGCTGGACAAAGCGCTGCACGATCTGAGCTGAACGCTAGCGGGAAGACCCGACTTTCTCTGCATCCTGGGGCCCAGGATTGCAGGGTTCGCTGGTGCCAGGGAGATAAAAATGACCGTGCTTATCGGGATCGGTGCCGCCAGGGCACCCTGCCCGACCCGAGGAATTATCGATATCGCCGCCGTTCGAACCGTTGCCGCCGTCGGCGCCAGCGCTCACCGACTGCCCGTTATGGCCACCGTGAACACCATGCGCAGCACTGGCCGAAAACGCCACCAGCGCGAATATACAGACTATGAAGCGTCTGCCCATTGATACCTCTCCCTTATTGATATTCCCAGCCTATGACGTTGGTGATGGGTTAAGCCGTTGAGCGGCAAAAATCATCGCGATAAAAACCGCTTTATCCGCAAGGAGTATAGGGTTAAGACTGAGGGAAAGACAGGATCTGTGCCTTCAGATATTTCGCACGCAAAATAGCCTTTATTCCGCGGCATGCATTATCAGGAAATCAATCAGGGCTTTCACCCTTTTCGTTCTGCCTGCGTTTTTTGGGTAATAGAGATAAACCGGCGGATAGGTTTTCCAGTAGTCCTCCATCACGGGAATAAACTGCTCACGATCGGGCTGTAATTGCAGGATTGGTTCAAATAAACGGCCAATCCCCAGTCCGTGGCGAATACCGTCGGCCATGACGTCAATATCATTGCTGATTAACTGTCCGGGCATCTCGACGGTGAGCTGCTCGCCGTGGTCATTGAGGATCAGCGGCAGGATGCGGTTGTTGGTAATAAAGCGATAGCCAATCAGCCGGTGATGATGGAGATCGGCAGGCATCGCGGGCACGCCATATTCGGCAAGATAGGCAGAGGAGGCGTATAGCCCTTCACGAAACGGCTTCATTAACGGGCGGGCGACCACGCCGCCTTCGAGAATATCGCCAAAGCGGATCCCAAGGTCGAAACGTTCTTCAATAATATTGACGGTACCGTCATAGACCGATATTTCCAGCTGGATCCCCGGATATTGCTGACAAAATGCCGCCATCGCCGGTTTGAGAATAAGCAGGTAGGCAAAGCGCGAGAGGGTTATTCTCACTGCCCCGGAGGGCTCCTGATTCTGGTCGCGGATGATTTCCAGCGACTTTTCCAGTGTCTCCACCGCCGCGGCGGTCTGCTCCAGCAGCTGTTGCCCGGTTTCCGTCAGCTCGATACGCCGGGTAGTGCGCACAAAAAGGGGGTGGCCAATATGCTCCTCCAGCAGCCTGAGCGCATTGCTGACCGACGGCGGCGTGATTTCGAGCTTGCGCGCGGCGGCCGAGATATTGCCCTCGCGCGCAATGCTCTGAAAGATGCGTATCTGATTATAAAGCGCGTTATTCATAGCATCTCCTTAAGACACCCTCGCCTGATTATTAAGTACAGGCTAAATATTCTTAAGTCAATGACCGCCTAATCTTCCCCCCCTGCGGCTCGTATACTTTTGTCTCTTCCCGCTGATAACGACTTTCCGGAGACAACTATGCGAATTTTATGTCTGGATATCCCTGCCCCCGGCGCGACGCTGGAACACTATGCGCCGCACCTTACCGCAGAAGCCCTGCACGCCTGGGGACTGTACAAGTCAGGCTTTATTCGCGACATCTATTTCCGTCAGGATCGACCCGGCGTCGCTATTTTCCTCGAGTGCGACACCGTGGAAGAGGCGAATAATGTCATGGCCGAATTTCCGCTGGCAAAAGCGGGTCTATTAACCTTCGAGTGTATTCCACTCGGCTCGTTTATTAGCTGGGAAAATCTCTTCTCTGCTGAATTTAAACATCAGGAGTAACGTTGGGAATGGCTCATATTCTTGTCGTTTCCGGGCATCCGGATCTTAACCATTCCATCGCCAACGCCACCATCCTCGATGAGCTGGCGACCGCCCTGCCTGATGCGGAAATCCGTCGTCTGGACTGGCTCTATCCGGACGGCAAATTCAACATCGCCGCTGAGCAGGAAAGCCTGCTGCAGGCGGATGTGATTGTCTGGCAGTTTCCCTTTAGCTGGTATGGGCTGCCCGGGTTAATGAAACAGTGGCTGGACGAGGTATTTGTCCACGGCTTCGCCCATGGCTCAACGGCGAAACTGGGTGGTAAAAAGCTGATCCTCTCCTTCACCACGGGAGCGCCACAGGCGCTCTATACCGCTGACGGTTTCTTTGGCCATGCCATTGAGGAGTATCTCCTTCCCTTCGAGACCACGGCCAGGCTGTGCAATCTTGAGCTGCTGGCGCCGGTTTATACCTGCGGTATTAGCTACGCCGACCGGGATGCCGACAAAATCGCTCAGCAAAAAACGCTTGCCCGGGAACACGCGGCCAGACTGATCGCGCGGCTTAAAACTCTGGTGGAATAACCCAAAGGGAGAAAATAACGATGCAGTATACCCGGCTCGGGAAGAGTGACTTACTGGTCTCCCGTATCTGCATGGGATGTATGGGGTTTGGCGATCCGTCAACGGGTCAGCATCGCTGGACGCTGGACGAAACAGCCAGCCGGGACATCATCCGCCACGCTCTGGAACAGGGCATCAATTTTTACGATACCGCCATCGCCTATCAGAACGGCTCCAGCGAACGGTACGTTGGCCGGGCGCTGCGGGAGATGGCAAAACGCGAGGAGGTGGTGCTGGCCACCAAGTTTCTGCCACGAACCGCCGCGCAGATTGCCGAGGGGATCAGCGGAAAACAGGCGATAGCCCGCTCGCTTGACCAGAGTCTGCGAAACCTCGGGATGGACTACATCGACCTCTACATCTACCACATCTGGGATTACAACACCCCGGTTATCGACGTGCTGGAGGCGCTGCACACCGCAGTGACCGCCGGCAAGGTGCGCGCGATTGGCATTTCCAATTGCTATGCCTGGCAACTGGCGAAGGCGAACGCTCTTGCCGAACGCGAAGGGCTGACATCCTTTGTTTCTGTGCAGAGCCACTACAACCTGATTATGCGTGAAGATGAACGAGAGCTGTTCGGGCTGTGCGCGGAAGAGGGTATCGCCATGACTCCCTATAGCGCGCTGGCCAGCGGCCGTCTCTCCCGCTTAGAAGGCCACACGCGGCGAGAGGTGGAAGATGATTATGCCCGGAGCAAATACGACGGCACGGCAGAGCAGGATCGGATCATTATTGCCCGCGTCGCCGAACTTGCCGAACGGCATCAGGTCTCCATGACCGAAATTTCGCTGGCCTGGCTGCTGACTAAAGTCACCGCCCCGGTGATCGGCGCCACGCAAAAGCATCATGTTGACGGCGCGGTCAACGCTGTAGCCCTTCAACTGAGCCCGGAAGACATCCGTTATCTGGAAGAAGCCTATCAGCCGCACTTCCTCACAGGCGTGATGGCGCAAAACACGCCGCAAGCCAAAGACCGTCCTCAGGTGTGGACGCGCTAACGATCCGCCCTGCGGATCGGAAAGGAGCAAATATGAAAAACGTGATTGCCGCGGCAGCCTTGTCGCTTGTGCTGTCTGATTTTACTTATGCCCACGAACAAAGAGATGAAGCTATGATGAAAATTACCCCTTCCACCCTTGCGGACGCTGATATTCAAGCGGTCTCCCCGGCGCTGGCGCGCTTCGGCCGCGAGGCCATCAGCAACGACCTCTGGCAACGTGACGCCCTGTCCGCCCGCGACCGTAGCATCGTGACCGTAGCGATGCTGATTGCCCGCAACCAGCCAGGCGAGCTGAAGCACTATATTGCCGTTGCGCTCGATAGCGGCGTGACGCCAGCGGAAGTGTCAGAGATCATTACTCACCTCGCCTTCTACGCTGGCTGGCCCAATGCGATGTCAGCCGTCAGCGTCGCTAAAGCCATCTTTGAAGCCAGGGGCGTGACGGCAGAGGCCCTGCCCGCCGCCTCGCCAACGCTGCTGCCACTCAATGAACAGGTAGAGAAACAGCGTGCAGACACCGTGGAAAAAAATGTCGGCCCCATTTCGCCTGGCCTGGTTAAATTTACCGCCGACCCGCTGTTTCTCGACCTCTGGCAACGGCCCGCGCTTACGCCCCGCGACAGAAGTCTGGTGACGGTCAGCGCGTTAATCGCCGCCGGACAGAGCGCGCAGATTGGCTACCACCTAAACAGAGCTATGGATAATGGGCTTTCGGCTGAAGAGGCCGGAGAAGTGGTCGCCCAGGCGGCGTTCTACGCGGGATGGCCAAATGCGTTTACCGCCGCCCCGGTGGTCGGTGAGGTATTACGATCGCGCGAGAGCAAAACTGAATAAAAAAGAATAAAGGACAGGGAAGCTGTCCTTTATTTATCGTTAATTGTTAATTTAAAGGTACCACGAGGGCTTTCGATTAGGTCTCGCGGAAAGAACATAAACGGTCTATCGAAGTATGGAGACTTCGATCGTGAGTCTGTTCACATCGCTCATTGAGAAAATTGCCGTTCCGTATGCCGTCATGAGTCTCATCCTTTGAAAGCAGCGATCGCTGTGGCGAGACGGTAGCGCGGACATGTCTATTTGGTCCAGAGATGGACATCTCAATTTAGCTACTACACCGCTACTTCGATTGATGTATTTTATATTAAATATCAATGAATTGAATTATACATTTAATATAAATTGATGTTATAGCAATCGCTATACAGGCTCCTTAGTCATGACTGACCGGGCCACACCGCATATCGCAAGAATTTGCTCTCTCAGCCAGCGGTGACCGGGGTCGCGTTCCATTCTTGGGTGCCACATCTGCGATACCGTAATACGACGGCTTTTGAACGGCAGCTCGAAAAGGTGTACCTGGTCCGTTACCTGCTGATTGAGTAAATAGAGTGCGGGTATCATGGCGATAAGATCCGATTCCAGCGCCACGGAAAGTGCTGTCGGAAATCCCGGTACGACGCTTGCAATTTTACGTTTTGTCCCCAGTTCGGCCAGCGCATCGTCAACGGATCCGTGCAACGCGCCCTCGGGTGACGCTACCACATGGCCCCAGGCGACATAATCACTCACGCCTATTTCAGCCTGCTTAGCCAGCGGGTGCCCTTTACGGACGACGCCAACAAACCGATCCTCAAACAGTCGTTGCAGCCGTATTTCTGGCCCCATATTACTCTGAACGCCAATCTCCAGATCAACCAGCCCTTCCCGAAGATAGCGCGACGTTTTTTCCGGCTTAGGCGCGAAGCGTATACAGACGTCCGGCGCTGCGTCGGCAACCGCTGCTATAAGCGCAGGCCCAAACGCCACCACAAAACCATCGTTTGCCCTGATGGTAAAAAGACGCGCCAGATTTTGCGCGCTGAACGTTTCAGTTGAGGGCTGTAATACCGCCCTGGCATCGTGCACTGCACGCCTGGCGCGATCCCGGGTCGCTTCGGCCCACGGGGTCAGTACCATGTTACGCCCGGCGCGTACCAGGATCGGGTCTCCTGTGACATCGCGTAACCTGCTTAATGTCCGGCTCATGGCCGAAGTGCTGAGGTTCAGACGACGAGCCGCACCTGCGACACTCGCTTCACTCAGCAATACGTCGAGAGCTACCAGCAAATTAAAATCGGGATCAGACATTACCCTTCCTCCCAGCACATTAAGATAAGGCGTTTGATGCAACAATAAAGTGAAAATAGTGCGCCTTCCGCCTGGTAAAAGCCATCTTTATAGTTTTGTCATCCATACACTCTTCTCAGAGGACAAATGATGACGCTCTTTTCCAGTCAACCCGGCGACGAAGGACTGCCTGGCCCGGCGCGCGCACGGGTGATGGCCGCAATAATGACCACCACCTTAATGGGCGTGTTTGATGGCACCATGATCAACATTGCCCTGCCCTCCATGGCTCAGGAGATGCAGGTACCTGCCAGTATTGCCGTCTGGTTCGCCAACGGGTATCTGCTGGCGGCTGCGATGACGCTGGCGATATTCGCGGCGCTTGCGGCCCGTCTGGGTTATCGCCCCGTATTTCTGGCGGGCCTGACGACCTTTACCCTGACATCACTGGGTTGTGCGCTGGCGAATAAGCCCGAAGTGCTTATCGGTATGCGCGTACTTCAGGGGATCGGCGGCGCGGCGACGCTGAGTATTGCCCCCGCAATACTCAGGTCCGTATTTCCCGGACGCTTACTTGGCCGCATTCTGGGGTTCCATGCCCTGCTCATTGCCTCGAGCTCCGCTATCGGCCCGGTATTGGGCGGTACGATCCTTCACACTCTTAGCTGGCAATGGCTGTTTGCGATAAACATTCTTCCCGGCACCCTCGCCTTACTGCTGGCGGTCAGAGCGCTGCCGCGGGATGCGATCCGTATGCAGGCGCCCTTCGACACCGTGGGCGCCATATTGTCGGCGCTGCTGTTGGGTTCGACGATCATGGCGGCGAACAGCCTACAGAACGCTACTTCTCAATTCGGCAGCCTTTGCTGGATGGCTCTCGCTGCGCTGAGCGGCATGGCTTTTATCTGGCAAATCCGCCGCACGGGTCATCCCTTACTGCCGCCGAGCATGTTTAAAAATGAACGTTTTACCCTCGCGGCCTTCACGTCGATGGTTGCTTTTGTCAGCCAGGGGATCACCTTTATTGCGCTACCCTTCCTGTTTCAGAGCGAATACGGCTACAGTCCGGTAGTGTCTGCCCTGCTGTTTACGCCGTGGCCATTAGGGATCGTGCTGATTGCGCCGCATGCAGGCCGTTGGGCGGACACGATATCAGCCCCGGCGATATCCACCCTGGGGCTGGTGATATTTGTCGTCGGTTTGATCCTGCTGGCGACGTTACCCGCCAGACCTTCAATGTGGGATATCTGCCTGCGAAGTCTGGTATGCGGAATAGGGTTTGGCTGCTTTCAGAGTCCCAATAACCGGGAAATGCTCTCAAACGTTATTCGTGAGCACGCGAGTTATGCGTCCGGTGTTTTATCCATTATGCGCACTTTCGGGCAGTGCCTGGGAGCCGCCGCCGTAGCCGTTCTGCTGGCAGCAGATGAAAGGTCAATTCATGTTGCGCTGTGGAGCGCCGCCGCGGCCTCTGCGGTATCGGTCGTCGTCAGCGCGAGCCGGTTGCGTAAAATCACTCATCCTGCGGAAACAGGATAAGCGCGGAAATATCACTAAACGCTACGACTCCAGCGCCAGCAGCGCAAAACGCCGATCCCGCAACCAAAGTGGAGTCCTCTGCCGGAGTTCAATAGACTAACAGAATGCTATAATCGCTGATTTATCAAGGGAAAATTGAGTTGGGTAGACTTCAGGAGACTTGAATTTGGAGCGGGCGAAGGGA
The DNA here is from genome assembly GCF_000195655.1 of Klebsiella sp. MS 92-3. Lineage (NCBI taxonomy): Bacteria > Pseudomonadati > Pseudomonadota > Gammaproteobacteria > Enterobacterales > Enterobacteriaceae > Klebsiella > Klebsiella sp. MS 92-3. Next base: position 18,186 of record NZ_GL882842.1, on the reverse strand, counting down.
ATCGAACCCTCGTATAGAGCTTGGGAAGCTCTCGTTCTACCATTGAACTACGCCCGCGAAGAGGTGCGAGAAGCATTATAGCCCTTACGCACCCTGTGACAAGCCTGCCGGATGCTGACTGGCGATAAAATAACCTTTTAGCACTTAGGTTTACTTCCCTGCGGCGGCAGGTAACGCAGCGGATCGATGGCTGTCGCCCGGTAGCGGATCTGGAAATGCAGCCGCACTGAGTCGGCATCCGTACTGCCCATGGTGGCAATTTGCTGGCCGGCCTTCACGCTCTGGCCATTATTCACCATTAGCTTATCGTTGTGGGCATAGGCGGTGATGTAATCCTCGCTGTGCTTAATCATGATCAGGTTGCCATAGCCGCGCAGCTGATTGCCGACGTAGACCACCTTGCCCGCCCCGGCGGCATACACCGGCTGGCCGCGGGTTCCGGCGATATCAATGCCTTTATTGCCGCCATCGGCGGTGGAATAAGGCAGGACCACTTTGCCGCTGGTCGGCCAGCGCCAGCAGCGCTGTCCCACCGGCGGCCAGGAGGACTGAGGTACCGCGGACGAAGGCGTGACCGCCGCGGTGCGCGTAGAGGAAGATTTTTTCTTCGTTGTCTTCGTTGAACTGCTGCCGTTAAGCTTCAGCTTCTGCCCCACCTCAATGGTGTAAGGCGGGGAGATGTTATTCAGGCGGGCCAGATCGCGAACGCTGGTGCCGGTGGTGCGGGAGATGCCGTACAGGGTATCGCCGCGTTTAACGGTGTAGGTGCCACCGGAATCGGAGGTGCTGGAGCAGCCGGCCAGCACCAGGCTTGCCGCCAGCATCAGTGTCATATAAAAGCGTTTCATCATCAGGCATCCTGCACTTAACACAACCACTTACCTCGCAATCAGGGCGAATATCATACCAGTCCGCGGCGCAGGGCGTCATCCCTGATGGCGAAACCATTATCCCCCGTCCCTAGCGCGCGGTCTGCGGCAGGCAGAAATTCATATTTGCGCCACGCGGCGCGGCGGCCTCTCCTCACTATTGCGCGTTGCCGTTCACAGAGCTGCCTCCAGGGCTTGTTTTGGTAATGCCTTTCTCCCATTTATGGGCTACCCTAGTGGCCTGAGTACATGACCCGGCGGGTTTGTGCCGGGTCATTTTTTATTTTCAGGAGTCGTCATGGCCGGGGAACACGTCATTTTGCTGGATGAGCAGGATCAGCCTGCCGGTATGCTGGAGAAGTATGCCGCCCATACGTTTGATACCCCTTTACATCTCGCGTTTTCCTGCTGGCTGTTTAACCAGCAGGGTCAGTTACTGGTCACTCGCCGTTCGTTGGGCAAAAAAGCCTGGCCCGGGGTATGGACCAACTCGGTCTGCGGACACCCCCAGCAGGGCGAGACCTTCGAGCAGGCCGTCACGCGCCGCTGTCGCTTCGAACTCGGTGTGGAGATCTCTGATATCGCGCCGGTTCACCCGGCCTTCCGCTACCGGGCGGTCGCCCCAAACGGTATCGTTGAGAACGAAGTGTGCCCGGTATATGCCGCGCGCGTGGTAAGCGAAGTGCAGCCTAACGACGATGAAGTCATGGACTATCAGTGGGTTGACCTGGCAACCATGTTAAGCGCGCTGGCCGCCACGCCGTGGGCGTTCAGCCCGTGGATGGTGCTGGAAGCGGAAAATCGGGACGCCCGCCAGGCGCTGACCGACTTTGTTGCGCGTCTGCGCGGGTAAGCTAACTATTCTCCAGGCCAGGCGCAGCCCTGTGCCTGTCATTAATGCCTGGCGGCGCTACGCTTGCACAGGCCTACGGTTCTGCGCCATTGCGTAGCCCGGATAAGGCGTTTACGCCGTCATCCGGGATCCCCGGCTTGCGCTGCGCTGAGCCAGGCTACGCCAGCCTTAGGACCTCACATCAGACATAAAAAAAAACCCCCCGCCCCCGGGGGTTTTTTTTTTTTTTTTTGGGGTTTTTTTTT
>NZ_GL882842.1:11729-16159 GCF_000195655.1 Klebsiella sp. MS 92-3 | reverse complement strand
CGGCAAGCCGGGTTTTTTGCTTTTCGCGAAGGGCGATTATTTCTGCGGACGCATCGCCGGGAACAGAATAACGTCGCGGATGGTGTGGCTGTTGGTGAACAGCATGACCATACGGTCGATACCGATACCCAGACCAGCGGTCGGCGGCAGGCCGTGTTCCAGCGCGGTGACATAGTCTTCGTCATAGAACATTGCTTCGTCGTCGCCTGCGGCTTTCGCATCAACCTGATCCTGGAAGCGCTGCGCCTGGTCTTCGGCGTCGTTCAGCTCGCTAAAGCCGTTACCGATCTCACGGCCGCCAATGAAGAATTCAAAGCGGTCGGTGATTTCCGGGTTGACGTCGTTACGGCGCGCCAGCGGAGAAACTTCCGCCGGGTATTCGGTGATGAAGGTCGGCTGGATCAGGTGCGCTTCCGCCACTTCTTCGAAGATCTCGGTCACGATACGGCCCAGACCCCAGCTCTTCTCCACTTTGATGCCGATAGATTCAGCGATCGCTTTCGCGGAATCAAAGTTATCCAGATCCGCCATCTCGGTTTCCGGACGGTATTTCTTGATCGCTTCGCGCATGGTCAGTTTTTCAAACGGCTTGCCGAAGTCGAACACCTGGTCGCCGTAAGGCACTTCGGTATTGCCGAGGATGTCCTGCGCCAGGGTGCGGAACAGAGATTCGGTCAGCTCGATCAGATCTTTGTAATCCGCATAAGCCATGTAGAGTTCCATCATGGTGAACTCTGGGTTATGACGAACGGAGATCCCTTCGTTACGGAAGTTACGGTTGATCTCGAAGACGCGTTCGAAGCCGCCAACCACCAGACGCTTGAGGTACAGTTCCGGCGCGATACGCAGGTACATGTCCAGATCCAGCGCGTTATGATGGGTGATGAACGGACGCGCGGAAGCGCCGCCCGGGATCACCTGCATCATCGGGGTTTCTACTTCCATAAAGCCGCGGCCAACCATGAACTGACGGATGCCCGCCAGGATCTGCGAACGCACTTTGAAGGTCTTACGAGATTCATCGTTGGAAATCAGGTCCAGGTAACGCTGACGGTAACGCGCTTCCTGATCCTGCAGGCCGTGGAATTTGTCCGGCAGCGGGCGCAGAGCTTTAGTCAACAGACGCAGCTCGGTGCAGTGGATAGAGAGCTCACCGGTTTTGGTCTTGAACAACTTACCGCGGGCGGCGATGATGTCGCCGAGGTCCCACTTTTTGAACTGGTCGTTATAAACGCCTTCCGCCAGGTCATCACGCGCCACGTACAGCTGGATGCGGCCGCCTACGTCCTGCAGGGTCACGAAGGACGCTTTACCCATGATACGACGGGTCATCATGCGGCCAGCAACGGCCACTTCAACGTTCAGCGCTTCCAGCTCTTCGTTTTCTTTGCCATCGAAGTCAGCGTGCAGTTGGTCAGAGGTATGGTCACGACGGAAATCGTTCGGGAATGCGACGCCCTGCTCACGCAGCGCAGCCAGCTTCTCGCGACGGGTTTTCAGTTCATTATTAAGGTCAATTGCCGCGTCAGCGCCCTGTGCTTGTTGTTCAGACATGTTGGTTCCTCATAACCCTGCTTTCAAACTTGCTTCGATAAATTGGTCCAGGCTGCCGTCGAGCACCGCCTGAGTGTTGCGGGTTTCCACCCCGGTACGCAGATCTTTAATACGCGAGTCATCCAACACGTAAGAGCGGATCTGGCTGCCCCAGCCGATATCGGACTTGTTGTCTTCCATCGCCTGCTTCTCGGCATTTTTCTTCTGCATCTCCAGTTCATAAAGCTTTGCTTTCATCTGCTTCATGGCCTGGTCTTTATTTTTGTGCTGCGAACGGTCGTTCTGGCACTGCGTCACCAATCCGGTCGGGATATGGGTAATACGCACCGCGGATTCCGTACGGTTAACGTGCTGACCACCGGCGCCGGAGGCGCGGTATACGTCAATGCGCAGGTCGGCCGGGTTAATTTCGATATCGATATCGTCTTCCACTTCCGGGTAAACGAACGCGGAGCTGAAGGAGGTATGACGGCGGCCGCCGGAATCGAACGGGCTCTTACGCACCAGACGATGAACGCCGGTTTCCGTACGCAGCCAGCCGTAGGCGTAATCGCCAATGATCTTAATGGTCACGGATTTAATCCCCGCGACTTCACCTTCGGATTCTTCGATGATTTCGGTCTTAAAGCCGCGCGCTTCCGCCCAGCGCAGGTACATGCGCATCAGCATGCTGGCCCAGTCCTGGGCTTCGGTGCCGCCGGAACCGGCCTGAATGTCAAGGTAGCAATCGGCGCTGTCGTATTCGCCGGAGAACATGCGGCGGAACTCAAGCTGCGCCAGCTTCTCTTCCAGGGTATCCAGCTCGGCGACGGCTTCGTTAAAGGTCTCTTCGTCGTCCGCTTCCACGGCCAGATCCAGCAGGCCGGCAACGTCTTCCAGCCCCTGGGACATCTGATCCAGGGTATCTACGATGGCTTCCAGGGAAGAACGCTCTTTACCCAGCGCCTGGGCGCGTTCGGGTTCGTTCCACACGTCCGGCTGTTCCAGCTCGGCGTTTACTTCTTCGAGACGCTCTTTCTTGGCATCGTAGTCAAAGATACCCCCTAAGAACGTCGGAGCGCTCCGTGAGGTCCTGAATGCGGTTTTTTACCGGATTTATTTCAAACATGGTCGGTTTCTTTTAATGGATTTGTCAAAATGCGGTGATAAGAGCGGAATTCTACCGGATTCGCGCCCTTATTCCTACACTGTTGTCAATTTGGCCAGAGGTGATCGATGATCAGCTGCAGGCTACGGTTGCCGCGGAACTCGTTGATGTCGAGCTTGTAGGCTAACTGGACTTCACGCACGCCGTTATCCGGCCAGATGGAAGTATCAACGTTGAAGGCGATACCGTCCAGCAGCGGCCCGCCGTCAACCGGTTCGACCATCACCTTCAGGTGACGCTCGCCCACCAGCCGCTGCTGCAGCAGGCGAAAACGACCGTCAAACAGCGGTTCCGGGAACATCTGCCCCCACGGCCCGGCGTCGCGCAGCATCTGCGCCACTTCCATGCTCATCTCCGCCGCCGCCAGCGGGCCATCGGAAACCACCTCTCCCTGCAACAGCGCAGGATCCAGCCATTCGGTCACCAGCTCGCCGAAGCGCTGTTGAAACTCTTCAAAACGCGCCTCCTCCAGCGATAAGCCCGCCGCCATCGCGTGGCCGCCGAACTTCAGGATTAGCCCGGGATAAAGCGTATCAAGGCGCTCCAGCGCATCGCGCATATGCAACCCCTGAATGGAACGACCGGAGCCTTTCAGCGTGCCGTCGCCGGTAGGCGCAAAAGCGATAACCGGGCGATGGAAGCGCTCCTTAATCCGCGAGGCGAGAATGCCGACTACCCCTTGATGCCATTGCGGATGGTACATCGCCAGCCCGCCGGGCAGGGTATCGGCGCTGCGCTCCAGCTGCTGACAGAGCGTTAGCGCTTCCGCCTGCATCCCCTGCTCAATCTCTTTGCGCGTCTGATTAAGCGCATCGAGCTCGTTGGCCAGCACCCGCGCTTCGCCGATGTTGTCGCACAGCAGCAGCGCGACGCCGACCGACATGTCGTCCAGCCGTCCCGCCGCGTTCAGGCGCGGCCCGAGGGCGAAACCGAGGTCGCTGGCCGCCAGCTTTTGCGGATCGCGGTTGGCAATTTCCAGCAGCGCCTTAATACCGGGCCGACATTTGCCGGCGCGAATGCGGCTTAGCCCCTGCCAGGTGAGGATACGGTTGTTAGCATCCAGCGGCACGACGTCCGCGACGGTGCCAAGCGCCACCAGATCCAGCAGCTCGGCAAGGTTCGGCGCGGGGATGCCGCGAGCGTCGAACCAGCCTTTATCGCGCAGAAAAGTGCGCAGCGCCAGCATCAGATAAAACGCCACCCCCACCCCGGCCAGTGATTTTGACGGGAAGTCGCAATCGCGCAGGTTGGGATTAACGATAGCTTCCGCCGCCGGCAGCGTCTCGCCCGGCAGATGGTGATCGGTCACCAGCACCGGGATCCCCAGCGCATGGGCATGATCGACGCCGGCATGGGACGAGATCCCGTTGTCGACGGTCATGATCATCTGCGCGCCGCGAGCATGGGCCTGATCGACCACTTCCGGGCTTAAACCGTAGCCGTCTTCAAAGCGGTTCGGCACCAGATAGGAGACGTTGCCGTAACCCAGCGCGCGCAGGGCCAACACGCTGAGCGCGGTGCTGGTGGCGCCGTCGGCGTCAAAATCACCGACCACCACGATGTGCAACCCTTTCTGGAACGCGTCATGCAGCATCTCGACCGCTTTTTCAACGCCGGTGAGCTGCGTCCAGGGGAGCATGCCTTTGACGCTGCGCTCCAGCTCCTGCGCGCTGCGCACCCCGCGGCTGGCATATAGCCGCTGCAGCAGCGGCGGCAGGGCGGCGGGGGG
>NZ_GL882842.1:0-11611 GCF_000195655.1 Klebsiella sp. MS 92-3 | reverse complement strand
GGGGGCAGGTCGGCGGGGAGTTCGACGCCGTCAACCGCCTCGCGGCGGCGTAGTTGTATCTGTTGTTTCACGCGAATCAGTTACCGCTTGTCTGTTTTTTGTGCTCATCAAGGAACGCCTTCAGCTCTTTCGGCCCCTGATAGCCCGGCAGCACCATGCCGTTACTGAGGACCATCGCCGGCGTACCGTTGACGCCCATCTGCACGCCGAGGGTGTAATGTTTGGCGATATCTACGCTGCAGCTCGCCGGCTGCACGCCTTTACCATTCATGGCGTCATCCAGCGCTTTGTTGCGATCTTTCGCGCACCAGATGGCCTTCATGTCCTGCTCCGCCTGGCTTTGCAGACCCTGTCGCGGGAAAGCCAGATAGCGCACGGTGATCCCCAGCGCGTTGTAGTCGCTCATCTGCTCGTGCAGTTTATGACAGTAGCCGCAGGTAATATCGGTGAAGACGGTGATGACGTGCTGCTCCTTCGGCGCTTTGTAGACAATCATCTCATTGCTCAGCGCGTTCAGCTTACCCAGCAGCAGCTGGTTGGTGACGTTGACCGGCTGCGCGCCGCTCACGTCGTACATCGGCCCCTGGATGATATGTTTGCCGTCGTCGGTCACGTACAGCACGCCGCTGTCGGTCAGCACCGTGCTCATCCCGGAAACCGGCGATGGTTGAATATCGGTGCTCTGCACACCCAGCTTCGCCAGCGACTGTTTAATTGCCGCGCTATCGGCGTGCGCCGCTCCTGAAAGGGAGGCCGCCAGCAGGGTGAACATCAATAAACCTTTTTTCATACTCAGTCCTTTTGTTCAGCACTCACGCCCGCGGGTGGTGCTGTTGATGAAGTTGTCGCAGACGCTCGGTCGCCACGTGGGTGTATATCTGCGTGGTGGAGAGATCGCTGTGTCCTAACAGCATCTGCACCACGCGCAGATCGGCGCCATGATTGAGCAAATGCGTGGCGAACGCATGGCGTAACACGTGCGGGGAAAGCTTTTCGCTGTCGATCCCCGCCAGTACGGCATAGTGTTTAATCCGATGCCAGAAGGTCTGGCGCGTCATCTGCTGGGCGCGCTGGCTGGGAAATAAGACATCCGACGCCACGCCGTTCAGCAGCCAGGGGCGACCATACTCGAGGTAATTTTCCACCCACAGTACCGCCTCTTCCCCCAGCGGCACCAGCCGCTCTTTGTTGCCTTTTCCCACCACCCGCAGCACGCCCTGCCGCAGGCTGATGTCGCTCATCGTCAGCCCCACCAGCTCCGAGACGCGCAGGCCGGTGGCATACAGCACCTCCAGCATCGCTTTATCGCGCAATTCCAGCGGCTGCTCCACCAGCGGCGCCTGCAGCAGGCGCTCAACCTGCGCCTCACTGAGATCTTTTGGCAGCCGCTGCGGTAGCTTCGGCGAGGCCAGCAGCGCGCTGGGATCGTCCGGGCGAATTTTTTCCCGATACAGATGCTGGAAAAAACGGCGCACGGCGCTCAGCAGGCGCGCGGTGCTGGTGGCTTTGTAGCCGCCGGACTGCCGCTCAGCCAGCAGCGCCTGCAGATCGTCGCTGCCAACGCTTGCCAGCGACAGGCCGCGATGGTGCAACCACTCAACTAACATCGTCAAATCGCGACGGTAGGCGCTGAGCGTATTCTCCGCCAGGTTGCGCTCCAGCCAAAGGGCATCGAGAAACTGTTCGATTAGTGCCAGATCCTGTTTCACATCGGCCTCTTTGTTCGTTAAACGCTCTCATTATGCCTTAAGAGGACGCCTTTCTGGTACACTGCCCGCCATTCACGGCAAGAATCGAGATGTTTACGCGATGAATATAGGTCTGTTTTACGGCTCCAGTACCTGCTACACCGAAATGGCCGCGGAGAAAATCCGCGATATCATCGGCCCCGAACTGGTGACGCTGCACAATCTGAAAGATGACTCCCCCGCGCTGATGAGCCAGTACGACGTACTGATCCTTGGCATCCCGACCTGGGATTTCGGCGAAATTCAGGAAGACTGGGAAGCGGTCTGGGATCAGCTGGACACCCTGAACCTCGAGGGAAAGATCGTCGCGCTGTACGGCATGGGCGATCAGCTGGGCTACGGCGAATGGTTCCTTGACGCGCTCGGCATGCTGCATGACAAGCTGGCGACCAGGGGCGTGAAGTTTGTCGGCTACTGGCCAACCGAAGGCTATGAGTTCACCAGCCCGAAACCGGTGATCGCCGATGGCCAACTGTTCGTTGGCCTGGCGCTGGATGAAACCAACCAGTACGACCTGAGCGACGAGCGCATCCAGAGCTGGTGCGAGCAGATCCTCGGCGAAATGGCCGAACACTTTTCCTGACGCGGCTTACTCCTGCGCCGGTTTTTGCAGCACCAGCCGGCGCAGATCGCGCCACTCTCCGGCGTCCATGCTGTCCGCCGCCAGCCAAAGATGCTGTCCGCGCCGGGTATCGACATGGCGCAAACGCAGCAGCATACCGCTATTGATAACCCACGGCGTCCCGAGGATCTCCCATTCGGCGTTTTGCCAGCGAAGACGGGAATCGGTGAGCAGTTTTATCTCCCCGCGACGGGCATGGATCCGCCGCTGGCTGCGCACGCAGTCGAAGACCACCAGCGACAGCAGCAGCAGCCAGATCGGGGTATAGCTCAGCGGCCAGGGAACCAACAGCACCAGGGCCGCCACCACGCCGTGAAGCAGCAGGGAAAACCACTGCGCGCGCCAGGAGATACGGAGATCAGATTGCCACAGGACCACGTTCCCGATTCCGTGTCTGAATTAAGGTTACCATCCGCTGCAGCTCCGCATCGGCCGGTTTGCCGTGGTTCATCAGCCAGTTGAACAGATCCGGATCGTCATTTTCCAGCAGGCGAATGAACAGCTGTTTGTCAGCGTCGCTGAGGGTATCGTACTCATACTCAAAGAACGGCATGATGGAGATGTCGAGTTCGCGCATCCCGCGGCGGCATGCCCAGTGGATACGTGCTTTATTGTTAATGTCCATGTTGACCTTCCAGCAGCAAAATATAGGTTAGTTTAACCCGTTTTCTGCCGTAACTTTACAGGAATATCGCTGAATGCGAGCATCCTTCCATAAAAACCTTAAAATAATGATGGGTTTATTGATTCCCTGCGTCAGGCGGCTGTCTCACGCCAGCGCACAAATGGCCTGTTGAAAGCACTTGCAATGCACTATAGCTCTTTTACCATTGGTCACACACACTGCGTTAAGCGATTCAGGATATGACTATGGCTTTTACACCTTTTCCTCCGCGTCAGCCTTCCTCTTCCGCTCGTCTGCCGTTAACGCTGATGACCCTGGATGACTGGGCGCTGGCGACAATTAGCGGGCCGGACAGCGAAAAATATCTGCAGGGGCAGATTACCGCCGATGTGAGTCATCTCACCGATGCCCAGCATCTGCTTGCCGCCCACTGTGATGCCAAAGGCAAGATGTGGAGCAACCTGCGCGTATTCCGTCGCGAGGGCGGCTTCGCGTGGATTGAGCGCCGCAGCCTGCGCGACGCGCAGCTGACCGAGCTGAAAAAATATGCCGTCTTCTCCAAAGTCACCATTGCCGCCAACGACGATCTGGTTCTGCTGGGAGTAGCCGGCTTCCAGGCGCGCGCCGCGCTGGCGCCGCTGTTCGCCGCCTTGCCCGACGCTGCCACCCCGGTGGTCAGCGAAGGCGCTACCAGCCTGCTGTGGTTTGAACACCCGGGCGAGCGCTTCCTGCTTGTGACCGATGTCGACACCGCCAACCGCGTCACCGACGCGTTGCGCGGCGAAGCGCAGTTTAACAACAGCCAACAGTGGCTGGCGCTGAATATTGAAGCCGGTCTGCCGGTTATCGACAGCGCCAACAGCGGGCAGTTCATTCCGCAGGCCACCAACCTGCAGGCGCTGGGCGGCATCAGCTTCAAAAAAGGCTGCTACACCGGCCAGGAAATGGTCGCGAGGGCGAAATTCCGCGGCGCCAATAAGCGCGCGCTGTGGACGCTGTCAGGGACCGCCAGCCGGGTGCCGGAAGCCGGGGAAGACCTGGAGCTGAAGATGGGCGACAACTGGCGCCGCACCGGTACGGTGCTGGCAGCCGTACAGCTGGATGACGGAAGCCTGATGGTCCAGGTAGTGATGAATAACGACATGGAACCGGACAGCGTGTTCCGCGTGCGCGACGATGCCGGCAGCCTGAGCATCAAACCATTGCCGTATTCGCTGGAAGAAAATTAAGGAAAAGTTCCCGGCTTGCGGCGCTTGCGCCTTAGCCGGGCTACCCGGCCGCAGTATTTTGTAGCCACGGTAAGCGTAGCGCCACCGTGGAATTTCCAGGCCGTAGAGTATTGTAGCCACGGTAAGCGCAGTGCCACCGTGGGATGTTTATCAGGACTGGCCGATGTAAAGATAAATCGCCAGGAAGTGACACACGCTGCCGCCGAGCACGAAGCCGTGCCAGATAGCGTGGTTATAAGGAATACGTTTGCAGACGTAGAAGATGACCCCCAGCGAGTACACCACCCCGCCAACCGCCAGCAACGTTACCCCGCCCACCGCCAGCTTCACCGCCAGCTGATAGACCACGATAAGCGACAGCCACCCCATGGTCAGATAGGTCACCAGCGACAAAATTTTAAAGCGGTGCGCGATGGTCAGCTTAAACAGGATCCCCAGCAGCGCCAGGCTCCAGATGACGATCATCAGCCCCTTCGCCAGCGGTGAATTCAACCCCACCAGCAAAAACGGCGTGTAGGTCCCGGCAATCAGCAAATAGATGGCGCAGTGGTCGAATTTCTTCAGCCACTGTTTCGCCCGCTGATGCGGGATCGCGTGATAGAGCGTGGAAGCGAGGAACAGCATAATCATGCTGCCGCCGTACAGGCTGTAGCTGGCGATCGCCGTCGCGCTGGCGTTTGTATCCGCCGCCTGCACCAGCAGCAACACAAGGCCGACGATACCGAACACCAGCCCGATCCCGTGGCTGATGCTGTTGGCAACTTCCTCTGCCAGAGAATATCCCTGAGTGATTAATGGTTTGCGAACCATACTGGACTCCGTGAAAACAAGAACGCTTTCATTGCCCACTTAGGGTAACTGAGAATGATTCCAGTGAACACCTGTTAGCTAAAATAAAACGATGTATATTTGTAAATACATTAAAATCAAAAAGTTACATTTTTATTTCAACTCACAGCTGTTCCTGATTATCTTAAAGCGTTTTGAATTCAATGACATAAAACTGGCTCTCGCCAGGATAGATGTCGCTGATGACCTGCCGCAGCTGCCCGAGAGTCATATTCTCCTGTTGCGCATGCTGTTCGGTCAGCGTATCGAGCGTCACCGTCGAGGTCGCGGTCACGGCGATGGTGCAAAAATAGCCGTCATCTTCATAGCGCCCAACGCGCAGCACATCGCCGGGCTTAAAGTGCGACTCCGCTGCATCGCGAATGGTGATGGTTTTGCGCCCGGCGAGGATGTCGTCCTGAAAACGCTGAAAAAAGGTAATGTCATTGGCCTGCATGATATAATTCCGTCCTGGTCATTATGAATTGTGAGTTCGCCCTGTGAGTATGTTCTCCCACGCCGCTGTCGCCAGTCTCAATAATCTTGAGATGATGGTCTACCACTACGTCATAAAGAATCGCGACAAAGTGATGTACATGACCATCCGCGAACTGGCCGAAGCCGCCGGCGTCTCCACCACCACCGTGTTGCGTTTCTGCCGCAAACTGCAGTGCGAGGGCTACTCTGAATTTCGCGTACGTTTTAAATTATATCTTGAGCAGAGTGAGCCTCAACAGGCAAATATCGGCGCCAGCGAAATAATGAGCTTTTTTAAAAGCGTCAATAATGACGAGTTCGATGAATTACTCGAGCAGGCCGTCGATATTATTCTCGCCTCCGAACGTATTATTTTTGTCGGCGCCGGCACCTCCGGCGCGCTGGCGAAATATGGCGCACGCTTCTTCTCCAACGTCGGTAAATTCAGCAACCATATTGACGACCCCTATTTTCCGGTAACCAACGATATGGCCCGCAACGCGCTGGCGATCGTGCTTTCCGTCTCTGGCGAGACGGAAGAGATCCTGCGCTTTGCCAGCCAGTTCAGCCTGCATCATTGCAAGGTGATGTCGATTACCAGCCATGAGCATTCGCGGCTGGCCAAACTGGCTGATTTCAATCTCTCCTGGCACGTGCCGCAGACGCGCATTGGCGGGGTCTACGATATTACAACGCAAATTCCAGTGATCTATATTCTCGAATCCCTCGGACGTAAATTAGCGCGCAAAATCAGCTAAAAATAACAGCCTGTTTTTTTGATGTAACATATTACCTTTGGCGGAATTTGTTATATCGTGACATTCACTTTCACTTTGCTAGACTCGAGAACAATAGTTATTAGAGAGATTAGCCAGGATGAAAAAATTAACCCTTCCGAAAGATTTTTTATGGGGCGGCGCGGTCGCCGCGCATCAGGTTGAAGGCGGCTGGGATCAGGGCGGCAAAGGCCCCAGCATCTGCGATGTGTTGACCGGCGGGGCGCACGGCGTGCCGCGCGAAATCACCCACCAGGTCGAAGCGGGAAAATACTACCCGAACCACGAAGCCGTCGACTTCTACGGTCGCTACAAAGAAGACATCAAACTGTTCGCCGAGATGGGCTTCAAATGCTTCCGCACCTCTATCGCCTGGACCCGCATCTTCCCGCAGGGTGACGAAACCCAGCCGAATGAAGAGGGACTGAAGTTCTACGACGACATGTTCGACGAGCTGCTGAAATACAACATCGAGCCGGTGATCACCCTCTCCCACTTCGAGATGCCCCTGCACCTGGTGCAGCAGTACGGCGGCTGGACCAATCGTAAAGTGGTCGATTTCTTTGTGCGCTTCGCCGAAGTGGTCTTCGAGCGCTATAAGCACAAAGTGAAATACTGGATGACCTTTAACGAGATCAACAACCAGCGCAACTGGCGCGCGCCGCTGTTCGGCTACTGCTGCTCCGGGGTGGTCTATACCGAGCATGACAATCCGGAAGAGACCATGTACCAGGTGCTGCACCACCAGTTCGTGGCCAGCGCGCTGGCGGTGAAAGCGGCGCGGCGCATCAACCCGGACATGCAGGTCGGCTGCATGCTGGCGATGGTCGCCCTCTACCCTTACTCCTGCAAACCGGAAGATGTCATGTTCGCCCAGGAGTCGATGCGCGAGCGCTACGTCTTTACCGACGTCCAGCTGCGCGGTTACTACCCGAGCTATGTGTTGAATGAATGGGAACGCCGCGGCTTCAACATCAGGATGGAAGACGGCGACGCGCAGATCCTGCGCGAAGGTACCTGCGCCTATCTCGGCTTCAGCTACTACATGACCAACGCGGTGAAAGCCGAGGGCGGCACTGGCGACGCCATTTCCGGTTTCGAAGGCAGCGTGCCGAACCCGCACGTCAAAGCCTCCGACTGGGGCTGGCAGATTGACCCGGTCGGCCTGCGCTATTCTCTGTGTGAACTGTATGAGCGTTATCAGAAGCCGCTGTTTATCGTGGAAAACGGCTTTGGCGCCTACGACAAAGTAGAAGCCGACGGCAGCATCAACGATGACTACCGCATCGACTACCTGCGCGCCCACATCGAAGAGATGATCAAAGCGGTCACTTATGACGGCGTCGATCTGATGGGCTATACCCCATGGGGCTGCATCGACTGCGTCTCCTTCACCACCGGGCAGTACAGCAAACGCTACGGCTTCATCTACGTTAATAAACACGACGATGGCACCGGCGACATGTCCCGCTCGCGCAAGAAGAGCTTTAACTGGTACAAAGAGGTCATCGCCAGCAACGGTGAAAACCTGTAACTAACCGCCCTCTCCCGGCCGGGGGAGGGCTAATTGCTTATCCGCCAGACACTTCTTTACAGCTTTACCATTGCCAAAACCCGTTCGCCCGTTAAGATAAGCCTCGTGAATATTTGAGGCAATCATGATTAAGCGACAACGCAAAGCCATTCTTTTTGTCCTCCTGGCCTGTCTGGTGGTGCTAACCTGCACCGCTCAACGGATGGCCGGGATGCACGCGCTGGTCATGAACCTCACCGCCGACAGCCAGTCGCGACAGCAAAACCAGGATCAGGCTGAGGCGCCGGTCACGCCGTGCGAGCTCAGCGCCAAGTCGCTGATGGCCGTTCCGCCGATGCTGTTTGAAGGGGCGCTGTTGGCTATCACCCTGCTGCTGGCGGTGCTGGCGGCGATCCCGCCGCGTATCGAACGCCAGTGGCCTCCCCGCGTTATCTCCTCACCCCGATTGCGGGTGCATCTGCGATTATGCGTCTTCCGTGAGTGATTGATTCCCCTGACAGTTCAGGTTAATTCATCACTTACGGAGCAAACTTATGTATATGGTATTCAGGCGACTACTGGTCTGCCTGCTTTGGCTATGGCTGCCCGTCAGCCAGGCCGCCGACAGCGGCTGGCTGCGCGCCGCCGACAATCAACACGCCAGCGTCCGCCTGCGGGCGCAAACCGAGAGCAATGGCGACACTCGCCTGCTTTTAGACGTAGCGCTGGAAAAGGGCTGGAAAACCTACTGGCGCTCGCCAGGGGAAGGCGGCATCGCGCCGGCTATCGCCTGGCACACGCCGCTGGAGGTGAGCTGGCGCTGGCCGACGCCGCAGCGCTTCGACGTCGCGGGCATTTCCACTCAGGGCTATCACGGCGAGGTCAGCTTTCCGATGACGCTGCGCGGGAAGATACCGCCGACGCTTAGCGGCGTCCTGACGCTCTCTACCTGCAGCAATGTCTGTATTCTCACTGACTATCCCTTTTCGCTGGATATGACGACTCCGGCGGGGGAGCGATTTAATTATGATTTTACCCGCGCGATGGGCACACTGCCGCTGCGCGATGGCCTGACTTCGCAGCTGACCGCCAGCTACGTCAGCGGCAAACTGACGGTGACCGCCCGCCGCGATGCCGGCTGGCAGCAGCCAGCGCTGTTTATCGACAGCATGGAGGATGTCGATTTCGGTAAGCCGAGCTTTACCACCCGCGGCGATACGCTGACCGCCACCGTACCGGTCACCGATAGCTGGGGCGAAGCGGCGCCGGACCTGCGCGGTAAAACCTTGTCGCTGGTGCTGGCCGATAGCGGTCAGGCGCAGGAAAGCCAAATCGCCGTCGCCGCCGGCAGCGCCGCGCCGGGGCTGGCGTTAGGCTGGGTGCTGCTGATGGCGCTGGCCGGCGGGCTTATTCTCAACGTCATGCCCTGCGTGCTGCCGGTGCTGGCCATGAAGCTCGGCTCGCTGGTGCAAACCGAAGGTCGCGAACGCGGCGCGGTGCGGCGGCAGTTCCTCGCCTCGGTGTGCGGGATCGTCGTCTCGTTCCTGGCGCTGGCGCTGATGATGACCGCGCTACGCCTAGGGAATCAGGCGCTCGGCTGGGGCATCCAGTTCCAGAACCCGTGGTTTATCGGCGCGATGGCGCTGGTGATGGTGCTGTTCAGCGCCAGTTTATTGGGGCTGTTCGAAATCCGCCTCTTCTCCAGCGCCAGCACTTTCCTCGCCACCAGGGGCGGCAACGGCTTAATGGGCCATTTCTGGCAGGGCGCCTTTGCCACCCTGCTGGCGACGCCCTGTACCGCGCCGTTCCTCGGTACCGCCGTGTCGGTGGCGCTGGTGGCGCCCCTGCCGCTGCTGTGGGGCATTTTCTTCGCCATGGGGATCGGCATGAGCCTGCCGTGGCTGCTGATCGTTGCCTGGCCGGGTCTGGCGCAACGACTGCCACGCCCGGGCCGCTGGATGAATCATCTGCGGGTGGTGCTGGGGCTAATGATGCTTGGTTCAGCGCTATGGCTGGTCAGCCTGCTGACGATCCACATCGGCCGTACGCCGGTGCTTACCCTGCTGGTGATTCTGGCCATCGCCCTGCTAGTGGCCACCGCCTGGCGCTACCGCTGGCGGACGGAGCTGCGCGCGGGCGCCCTGGCCATCGTGGTAGCGGGCGCCGTCGCCTTTGTTGCCCAACAGGACGGCCAGGGCCCGCGCCGCGACCGGGTTAACTGGCAGCCGCTCAGCGAGCAGGCTATCGCCAGCGCCCTGGCGGAGCATAAACGGGTATTTATTGATGTCACCGCCGACTGGTGCGTGACCTGTAAAGCCAATAAATACAACGTGCTGCTGCGCGACGACGTCCAGCAGGCGCTGTTAGCGCCAGACGTAGTCGCCCTGCGCGGCGACTGGAGCCGCCCCTCCGCTGACATTAGCCAGTTTTTAACCGCACGCGGCAGCGCCGCGGTGCCGTTTAACCAGATTTACGGACCGGAATTGCCGCAGGGACAGATTCTGCCTGCGCTGTTAGACCGCGAACACCTTCTCGCCACCCTGTCCGCCGCTAAAGGAAAATAACATGAGAACTATCACCGCATTATTACTGCTGTGCGTATCGGCCTTCAGCTTCGCCGCCCCGGCGGAAGAACCACAATCGAACGGTAATGACCAGTTAGCCCAGCTGCTGTTTAACGATCCGAATAGCCCGCGCACCGGCGCGAAAGAGCCAAAACTCACAATCGTCTCGTTTACCGATTACAACTGCCCTTACTGCAAACAGTTTGATCCGCTGCTGGAAAAAATCGTCCACGATAATCCGGACATCCAGCTCATCGTTAAGCTGCTGCCGTTTAAAGGGCAGAGTTCGGTGAATGCCGCTAAAATCGCGCTCTCCACCTGGCGTCAGCAGCCCGATAAATTCTGGGCGCTGCATCAGCGGCTGATGGCGAAAAAAGGCTATCACGATGACGCCAGTATCGCCGCCGCGCAGAAGAAAACCGCCACCGATAGTGTAAATATCGATGACAAGACCATGGATTCGCTGAAGATGAACCTGATTTTGTCGCAGGTGCTGAATATTCAGGGCACCCCGGCAACGATCATCGGCGATCAGATGGTGGCCGGCGCGATCCCTGCTGAAGAGCTGGAGGGGCTGGTGAAAGAGCAGCTGGCGAAAGCCCGTGGCCAGTAAAATCAGGCGCTGGCTACGCGAGCTGGCGGTGTGGCTGCTGATTGGCGCGGCGGTGAGCCTGGCGGTGGATTATTTTCGCCAGCCCGCGCTGCCGCAAAACTTCAGCGCCACATCGCTGCAGACACTCGACGCCAGGACGCTGGATCTGAACGCCATGAGCCAGCAAAAGCCGCTGCTGCTGTACGTCTGGGCGACCTGGTGCGGAGTCTGTCGCTATACCACGCCGTCGGTGGCATCGCTTGCCGCCGACGGCGGCAATGTGCTGACGGTAGCCCTGCGTTCCGGCGATAACGTCACGCTGGAGAAGTGGCTGACCAGGAAGAAAATGGCGCTGCCGACGGTGAATGATCCAAGCGGCCAGCTGGCGCGGCAGTGGGATATCCAGGTAACGCCAACGCTGGTGGTCATTTCTCAAGGCGAGGTAAAGTCGGTTACCACCGGCTGGACCAGCAGTTGGGGAATGCGCCTGCGGCTGTGGCTGGCCTCCTGGTAGACCGTCGGGCTTTAGCGGTTTTTATGCCGGGTAAGGCGTATCCGCCACCCGGCCTACCATTCGGCTTTGACCCCGTAGGCCCGGCAAGCGCAGTGGACTGACCCCATAAAGTTGGATGGTTCA
>NZ_GL882841.1:0-1158 GCF_000195655.1 Klebsiella sp. MS 92-3 | reverse complement strand
GGCTGAAGTTTTACATATTTCTCAACCCGCGGCGAGTAAAGCACTCAAACATGCTGAGCACTGAGAGATCCCCTCATAATTTCCCCAAAACGTAACCATGTGTGAATAGATTTTGAGTAAGCAGGGTTGCAGCCACGAGTGAGTCTTCCCTTGTTATTGTGTAGCCAGAATGCCGCAAAACTTCCATGCCTAAGCGAACTGTTGAGAGTACGTTTCGATTTCTGACTGTGTTAGCCTGGAAGTGCTTGTCCCAACCTTGTTTCTGAGCATGAACGCCCGCAAGCCAACATGTTAGTTGAAGCATCAGGGCGATTAGCAGCATGATATCAAAACGCTCTGAGCTGCTCGTTCGGCTATGGCGTAGGCCTAGTCCGTAGGCAGGACTTTTCAAGTCTCGGAAGGTTTCTTCAATCTGCATTCGCTTCGAATAGATATTAACAAGTTGTTTGGGTGTTCGAATTTCAACAGGTAAGTTAGTTGCTAGAATCCATGGCTCCTTTGCCGACGCTGAGTAGATTTTAGGTGACGGGTGGTGACAATGAGTCCGTGTCGAGCGCTGATTTTTTCGGCCTTTAGAGCGAGATTTATACAATAGAATTTGGCATGAGATTGGATTGCTTTTAGTCAGCCTCTTATAGCCTAAAGTCTTTGAGTGACTAGATGACATATCATGTAAGTTGCTGATAGGTTTCCAGTTTTCCGCTCCTAGGTCTGCATATTGTACTTTTCCTCTTACTCGACTTAACCAGTACCAACCCAGCTTCTCAACGGATTTATACCATGGCACTTTAAAGCCAGCATCACTGACAATGAGCGGTGTGGTGTTACTCGGTAGAATGCTCGCAAGGTCGGCTAGAAATTGGTCATGAGCTTTCTTTGAACATTGCTCTGAAAGCGGGAACGCTTTCTCATAAAGAGTAACAGAACGACCGTGTAGTGCGACTGAAGCTCGCAATACCATAAGCCGTTTTTGCTCACGGATATCAGACCAGTCAACAAGTACAATGGGCATCGTATTGCCCGAACAGATAAAGCTAGCATGCCAACGGTATACAGCGAGTCGCTCTTTGTGGAGGTGACGATTACCTAACAATCGGTCGATTCGTTTGATGTTATGTTTTGTTCTCGCTTTGGTTGGCAGGTTACGGCCAAGTTCGG
>NZ_GL882840.1:2672-11381 GCF_000195655.1 Klebsiella sp. MS 92-3 | reverse complement strand
CAATTGCAATATCTGTGTGAACTTACACACCTGGGCAGTGCTCACACTGACAGCGTTAATAACGCCTGGTGGGATAGGCTCTAGGGAGTTCCCCGGGTTGCGGCGTAAACGCCTTACCCGGGCTACGGATTGCAGATGGCGGTGAACGTGTAGCCCGGCGAAGCGCAGCGCGAGCCGGGAAAAGGCTAACTACGCCAGCCGGCAGGCGTCCGCTTCCCAGCGGTAGCCAACGCCATACACCGCGCGGATAAACGACTGCTCGGCGTCCAGCGCCTCCAGCTTGCGCCGCAGGTTCTTGATGTGGCTGTCGATGGTGCGATCGGTGACTACCCGATAATCGTCATACAGATGGTTGAGTAGCTGTTCGCGGGAGAACACTTTGCCCGGCTCCTGGGAGAGGGTTTTCAGCAGCCGGAACTCGGCGGGAGTGAGGTCCAGCAGCTTGTCGCGCCAGGAGGCCTGAAAACGACCTTCGTCGACAATCAGCGGGCTCTGGGCGTCCAGCGCCTGCAGATCGCGCTGCGGTTTGCAGCGGCGGAGGATGGTTTTTACCCGGGCGACCACTTCCCGCGGGCTGTAGGGCTTGCAGATATAGTCGTCGGCGCCTATTTCCAGCCCCAGCAAACGGTCGATCTCTTCGATTTTCGCCGTCACCATCACCACCGGAACATCGGAGAAGCGGCGAATTTCCCGGCACAGCGTCAGACCGTCGGTACCGGGCAGCATCAGATCCAGCAGGATCAGGTGCGGCGGCGTCTGGCGGACGTAGGGCAGGACCTTGTCGCCGTGGTTAATCAACGCAGGCGCATAGCCGGCGGCCTGCAGATAATCAATCAGCAGCTGGCCGAGCTTCGGTTCATCTTCCACGATAAGGATGCGTGGGGTGTTTTCATCTACAGGCAATTCAGTCATACGTCTCTCGGTAAATCATGTTCCAGAGGTAACTCAACTTTAATGCTAACCCCGCCAAAAGGCGAATGGTCGGCACGCAGGGTGCCGCCGTGGGCCGCTACGATATTGAGGCAAATCGCCAGCCCGAGGCCGGAGCCGCCGCTGGCGCGGTTGCGCGATCCTTCCGCCCGGTAAAAGCGTTCGCACAGGCGGGCCAGCTGCTCATCGCTGACGCCGGGGGCGCTGTCGGCGAAGTCAATCACCAGCATCCGGCCGCTGCGGCGGGCGGTGATGTGCAGGCTGCCGCCGCTGTCGGTATAGCGCAGGCTGTTCTCCAGCAGATTGTTGAAGAGCTGCATCAGGCGGTCGCGGTCGCCGAAGATCATCGCCTGCTCCGGGAGCGACACCTGAATGCTTAGCTGCCGGCTGGCGAAGCGCTCGCGAAAAGCGCCCGCCGCCACTTCCAGCAGGGTGATGATATCCAGTGAGGTTTTCTGGTAGGCCAGCGCCCCCTCGTCGGACATCGACAGCTGATGGAGGTCGTCCACCAGCTTGGTGAGGGTAGCCACCTCGGCCTGCAGAGAGGGAATCGACTCGGGGGTAAAGCGCCGGACCCCATCCTGAATCGCCTCCAGCTCGCCGCGCAGCACCGCCAGCGGGGTACGCAGCTCATGGGAGATATCGGCCATCAGATCGCGACGCATCTGCTGGTTGCGCTCCAGGGTGCTGGCGAGCTGGTTAAAATCCTGCGCCAGGCGGCCGAGCTCATCGCCGCCGGTCACCGTCACGCGGGTGGAAAAGTCGCCTGCCGCCAGCTTATGGGTGCCTTCCACCAGCCGCTTCACCGGCGCCAGCAGACCGCGGGCCAACGGGAAAGTGGCCAGCGCGGCAAGCAGGGTGGCAAGGGCGACGATCAGCCAGCTGGTGCGCTTTTGCTGCCGGTCGAAGTTAATGTCGGTATTGCGCGTCAGCCGCTCTACCGGCGAGGCGATCACTTTGCCCACCTCCGCGCCGTTGACCACGATGCTGCGCTGGGTGCCGTCCTCCGGGACGCGCTCACGCGGCCCCACCAGCACGCGCCCCGACTGATCCACCACCCAGAACATGGTGCGCCAGCCGTGGGGCGGCATTTCCGGCCTCGGGCGCGGGCCGTCAGGGGGGCCATCCGGCGGCGGCCCGTCCGGGGCGGCGTCCGGCTTCATGGCGTGCCCCGGCGGCGAGCGGTCGTCGTTATCCCGTTCGAAGGTGCGCAGCAGCTGGAAGATAAAGCGGTCATTGTTGCGCAGAAACGCCCAGCTGCCATGCTGGGCATACTGCTCGCTCAGCGCGTCGCTGAGCATGGTTAAGCGCTGCTCATTGCCGCGCTTGATATAGTCGATAAACCCGCGTTCAAAACTAATGCGCACCGCCCAGTGCATGCTGATCAGCAGCACGATGCAGGTGGCGAATATAGCGAGGAACAGCTTGCCGGTAATACCCGGGCGCCAAAATTTCACGATCCACTCCTGTTGCGTCGACGGAGGACGGTATTGCTGCCGACGTCATCCGGTACCCGGGAAAAGATGAGCGCCGGCAG
Source organism: Klebsiella sp. MS 92-3 (assembly GCF_000195655.1). Classification (NCBI taxonomy): domain Bacteria; kingdom Pseudomonadati; phylum Pseudomonadota; class Gammaproteobacteria; order Enterobacterales; family Enterobacteriaceae; genus Klebsiella; species Klebsiella sp. MS 92-3. The sequence continues at coordinate 8,914 of NZ_GL882840.1, read as the reverse complement.
GGCGATGATCGCCGCCATGCTCAGATAGGTGTAGAGAAAGACCTGATGGGTGCTGGCGGCGTCGAGGCTCATATGCTGCTGGCCATACAGCCCCAGCAGCAGCCCGGCGATGGTCACGCCGATACTCATCGACAGCTGCATCACCATCGACAGCAGGCTGTTGCCGCTGCTGGCCAGATCGTCCGGGAGATCTTTCAGCGTCAGGGTATTCATTGAGGAGAAGCGGCTGGCGTTGATCATCCCCTGCAGAAACAGGACCAGCGGCAGCGCGTAATACCACCCGGCCAGGGCGCTAAACATAAACAGCAGGCTGACCGCCGCCAGGCCCAGGGTGCTGGCGACCAGCACCCGACGGTAGCCAAAGCGGTTGACCACCTGGACCACGATCCGCTTCATGCCCATGCTGCCGAGCACCATCGGGATCATCATCAGCCCGGCGTGAAAGGGGGAGAAGCCGAGGCCGATCTGCAGAAACACCGGGGTCATAAACGGCAGCATGCCGCTGCCGATGCGTCCCGCGAAGCTGCCGCCGAGGCCGAGAGAGAAAGTGCGGTTGCGAAACAGGTTAAGGCTAAACAGCGCCCGGGCGTTGCCGCGGGCGTGCCACAGGTAGAGCAGCAGGGCGCAGAGGCCGACGGCCACCAGCCCCGCCAGCCAGGCAGGGGAAATGCCGAGCCCTTTCTGGCCGTCGAGCGCCAGGGTCAGGGTCGCCATTCCAGCGGCCAGCAGCAGAAAGCCGGAGAGATCGAAGCGCCGGGTCTGCATGGTGTAGTTGGGCATCAGACAGAGGGTGGCGATAGCGCCGACGATCCCCACCGGGATATTGATGAGGAAGATCCAGTGCCAGGAGGCGTACTCCACCAGCACCCCGCCCAGCGCCGGGCCGAGCAGCGGACCGACCTGGCCCGGCAGGGTGACGAAGGTCATCGCCGCCATATACTGATCGCGCGGGACGATCTTCATCACCGTCAGGCGGCCGACCGGCACCATCATCGCGCCGCCGACCCCCTGCAGCACCCGCGCCATCACCAGCTGGTCGAGGGTGCTGGCCTGGGCGCAAAACAGCGATCCGGCGGTAAACAGCACGATGGCGGTGAAGAAGATATTGCGCACCCCGACCCGGTCGGCCAGCCAGCCGCTGACCGGCAGCATCACCGCCACCGTTAACACATAGGAGACGATAATCATATGCATATGCAGCGGACTCTCCCCGAGGCTTTTGGCCATCGAGGGGAGGGCGGTATTAACGATGGTGGTGTCCAGCGACTGCATAAAGAAGCCGAACGCCACTATCCATAGCTGCCAGCGCACGCTGGCCGGGAGGTCTGTCATGTTATTCGCTTACCGGTTGAGAGGAGTGACGCGAAAAACGCAGCCGCAGACGGTCAAAGAAAAGATAGACCACCGGCGTGGTGTAGAGCGTTAACAGCTGGCTCATCACCAGACCGCCGACGATGGTGATCCCCAGAGGCTGGCGCAGCTCAGAGCCATCGCCCCCGGAGAGCACCAGCGGGAGGGCGCCGAACAGCGCGGCGAGGGTGGTCATCATAATCGGCCGGAAACGCAGCAGGCAGGCCTGGAAAATCGCCTCTTCCGGCGTCAGGTTGCCGTTGCGCTGCGCTTCCAGGGCAAAATCAACCATCATGATGGCGTTTTTCTTAACGATGCCAATTAATAACATAATCCCAATCAGGGCGATTAGGCTGAACGGGGCATCGAAGATCTCCAGCGCCAGCAGAGCGCCCACCCCGGCGGAGGGCAGCGTCGAGAGGATGGTCAACGGATGCACATAGCTCTCATATAGCACCCCCAGCACGATATAGACCGTGGCGATAGCCGCGAGGATCAGGATCACCTGCGCGTTCATGGTCTGCTGGAACACCTGAGCGGTACCGGCAAAGGAGCCGCGCACGCTCGACGGCACCCCGAGCTGGGTCATCGCGCGGTCAATGGCCTCGCTGGCTTCCGACAGCGAGCGGCCGGTGGGCAGGTTAAAGGAGATAGTGGATGCCGCCGACAGCCCCTGGTGGTTCACCGACAGCGGGGCATTGGCCGGCTGCCATTTGGCGAAGTAGGCCAGCGGGATCGGCTTGCCGTCGCTGTTAATGACGAACATCTTATCCAGGGCGCTGACGTCCTGGGTGTAGGCCGGATCCACCTCCATCACCACCTTATACTGGTTGAGCGGCTGGTAGATGGTAGAGATCTGCCGCTGGCCAAAGGCGTTGTTCAGCAGGTTGTTGGCGTCCTGGACGCTGATGCCGAGGCGCGACATGGTATCCCGGTCATAGACCAGGTCCATTTCGGCGCCATTGTCCTGCTGATCGGAGTTGACGTCCGCCAGCTCCGGCAGCGCCGCCAGCGCTTTGCGGATCTTCGGCTCCCACTCGCGCAGCGCCGACAGGTCGTCGGACAGCAGGGTGTACTGATAGCTGGCGTTCGACTGCCGGCCGCCGACGCGGATATCCTGCACCGCCATCAGGAACAGGTTGGCCCCGGGCTCGTTGGCCAGCTTTTTGCGCAGCCGGTCGATCACCTGCTGCGCCGTCTCGTGGCGCTGGTCGCGCGGCTTGAGGGTGATAAACATCATCCCGCTGTTGACCCGCGAGCCGCCGGTAAAGCCGGTGACGTTATCCACCGCCGGATCTTCGCGAATGATCTTCATAAAGTCCTGCAGCTTGCCGCGCATCGCCTGGAAGGAGATGCTCTGGTCGGCCTGAATGCCGCCCATCAGCACCCCGGTGTCCTGCTCCGGGAAGAAGGTTTTCGGGATCGAAATGTAGAGCCAGACGCTGAGGGCGATGGTGCCGAGCACCACCAGGCCGGTCAGGCGGGTATGCTTCAGCACCCATTTTAACGATTTACCATAGCCGCCCTGTACGGCCACCAGCAGGCGGCCAAAGCCGCGGTTGCGCGTCGGCTGGTGGGGCTTGCCGCTTTTCAGCAGCCAGCCGCACATCATCGGCGTCAGGGTGAGGGAGACCGCCAGCGAGATGCCGATCGCCACCGACAGGGTGACGGCGAACTCGCGCAGCAGGCGGCCGGGCAGGCCGCCCATCAGCAGCAGCGGCAGGAACACCGCCACCAGCGACAGGCTCATCGACAGCACGGTAAAGCCGACCTCGCGGCTCCCCTGCAGCGCCGCCTGCAGCGGTTTCATCCCCGCCTCCAGATGGCGGGAGATATTCTCCAGCACCACGATAGCGTCATCCACCACGAAGCCGGTGGCGATGGTCAGGGCCATCAGCGACAGGTTATTGAGGCTGAAGCCGCACAAATACATCGCGGCGAAGGTGCCGATTAAGGAAACCGGGACGGCGACGGCCGGGATCAGCGTGGCGCGCCCCGAGCGCAGGAACAGGAACACCACGAGGATCACCAGCGCCACCGAAATCACCAGCGTCTGCTCCACCTCCTCCAGCGAGGCGCGGATGGTCGGCGAGCGGTCTTGGGCGATCTGCAGGTCGATAGCCGCCGGAATGGTCTGCTGCAGCTCCGGCAGGCGGGCGCGGATGCTGTCCACCGTCTGGATAATATTGGCTTCCGGCAGTTTGCGGATCATCAGCAGGATCGCCGGTTTGGCGTTGGTCATCCCGGCGTTGCGTACGTCCTGCACCGAATCCGAGACGGTGGCGACATCTCCCAGCCGCACCGCGGCGCCATTTTGATAGTGGACGATCAGCGGCTGATAGTCGGCGGCGGTCTTCAGCTCATCGTTGGTCTGCACCTGCCAGCGGTGCGCGCTGTCCTCCAGCGCCCCCTGCGGTTTGCGCACGTTGGCGTCGCTGATGGCGGTGCGCACCGCGTCCAGCGACACGCCCTGGTTGAACAGCGCCTGCGGGTTGAGGTCGACGCGCACCGCCGGCAGGGAGCTGCCGCCGACGTCGACATCGCCCACGCCGTCGATCTGCGCGATGGTCTGCGCCAGCTGGGTGGAGGCGAAATCATACAGCTCACCCTGGGAGTAGGTGTCCGAGGTCAGCGTCAGGATCATGATCGGCGCATCCGACGGATTGGCTTTGCGATAGGTCGGCCGGCTGGGCATTCCGCTCGGCAGCAGGCTTTGCGCGGCGTTGATCGCCGCCTGAACGTCGCGCGCCGCGCCGTTGATATCGCGGTCGAAGTTAAACTCGAGAATGATGCGGGTACTGCCGAGCGAGCTGGAGGAGGTCATCTCATTGACCCCGGCAATCCGCCCCAGGGAGCGCTCCAGCGGGGTGGCCACCGACGAGGCCATGGTCTCCGGCGAGGCTCCCGGCAGCGAGGCGCTAACCATGATCACCGGGAAGTCCACCTGCGGCAGCGGGGCTACCGGCAGCAGCCGGAAGCCGAGAATGCCGCACAGGGTGATGGCCAGCGAGATGAGGATCGTCGCCACCGGGCGGTAAATGAAGAGGGCGAAAAACTTCACTTACGCCTCCTCTTCCTGACGCGGGAAGCGGCGCTTCAGGTGCAGCGACAGGCGGTCGAACAGCAGATAGATCACCGGGGTGGTGAACAGGGTCAGCACCTGGCTGAGCATCAGACCGCCGACCATGCCGATCCCCAGCGGACGCCGCAGCTCGGCGCCGACGCCGGTGCTCAGCATCAGCGGCAGGGCGCCGAGCAGGGCGGCGAGGGTAGTCATCAGGATCGGCCGAAAACGCAGCAGACAGGCCTGGTAGATCGCCTCCCGCGGCGGCATGCCCTGCTCGCGCTCAGCGGCCAGCGCGAAGTCGATCATCATGATGGCGTTCTTCTTCACGATGCCGATCAGCAGAATGATGCCGATGATGGCGATCACGTCCAGCTCGCTGCCCGCCAGCCACAGCGCCAGCAGCGCCCCGACCCCGGCGGTGGGCAGGGTGGAGAGAATCGTGATCGGGTGGATAAAGCTCTCGTACAGCACCCCCAGCACGATATACATCGCCACCACCGCGGCGACCACCAGCCAGACGGTGCTGCCGAGCGCCGACTGGAAGGCCAGCGAGCTGCCCTGGAACTGGGTGCGAATATCGGTCGGGAAATCCAGCGACTGTTCGGCGGCGAGGATCGCCTCCACCGCTTCGCCCAGCGAGTAGTTGTCCGGGACGTTAAACGAGATGGTGGTCACCGGGAACTGATCGAGGTGGTTCACCGACAGCGGGGTAAAGCGCTGCTCCACCGTGGCGATGGCGGTCAACGGCACGATGCCGCCGTCGCTGCTGGTGAGACGGATATTCTCCAGCGCCGCCAGGCCCGGCGTCGCCTCGGTATCCTGCTCGAGCACCACGCGATACTGATTCGCCTGAGTGTAAATAGTGGAGATCAGCCGCTGGCCGAAGGCGTTGTACAGCGCATTATCGACATCGGCCATTGAGATACCGAGGCGGCTGGCGCTGTCGCGATCCACCTTGATATAGGCGGCCAGGCCTTTGTCCTGCCAGTCGCTGCTGACGTCGGCCAGCTGCGGCTGGGCCTGCAGGCGGCTGAGCAGCGGCGGCACCCAGGTGCTCAGCGCCTCGAGGGAGTTTGCCTGCAGGGTGAACTGATACTGGGTGCGGCTCACCGTGGTGTCGATGGTCAGGTCCTGGGTTGGCTGCAGGTAGAGCGCCACGCCGGGGACGCCGTCCACCGCCTGCTGCAGGCGGCTAATCACCGTCTGGACGCGGTCGTCGCGTTCGTCCAGCGGCTTGAGGTTGATCTGCAGAGGGGCGCTGTTCAGCGCCGGGTTGGTGCCGTCGACGCCGACGAAGGAGGTCAGACTCTCCACCGCCGGATCCTTAAGGATAATGCTGGCCACCTGCCGCTGGCGCTCGGCCATGCTGGCGAAGGAGACCGACTGCGGCGCCTGGAGGGTACCCTGGATAATGCCGTTATCCTGGATCGGGAAAAAGCCTTTCGGGATAAAGACCCACAGGATAATCGACAGCGCCAGGGTGCTCAGGGCGACGCCGAGCGTCAGCCACGGATGGTTCAGCACCCGGCTCAGCCAGCGGCCATAGACGGCGATCACCCGTTCGAAGAAACGCTCGCTGGCCCGCGAGAATCGGTTCTGCTTGCGCAGCGATTCGTGGCTTAACATGCGGGCGCACATCATCGGCGTCAGGGTCAGGGAGACCACCGCCGAGATAAGAATAGCGACGGCAAGGGTGACGGCGAATTCGCGGAACAGGCGGCCGACGATATCGCCCATAAACAGCAGCGGGATCAACACCGCGATCAGCGAGAAGGTGAGGGAGATGATGGTGAAGCCGATCTCCCCCCCCCCCCCCCCCCCCCCG
>NZ_GL882840.1:1268-2546 GCF_000195655.1 Klebsiella sp. MS 92-3 | reverse complement strand
GGGGCGGCCAGCGGCTTCTCGCCTTTTTCGATATAGCGCGAGATGTTCTCGATCACCACGATGGCGTCATCCACCACGAAGCCGGTGGCGATGGTCAGGGCCATCAGCGTCAGGTTATTGATCGAAAAGTCGAGGAACACCATCACCGCGAAAGTGCCCACCAGCGACAGCGGCACCGCGACGCCGGGAATAATGGTCGCCGGCACGTTGCGCAGGAACAGGTAGATGATCATCACCACCAGGGCGATGGCCAGCATCAGCTCAAACTGGGTGTCGCGCACCGAGGCGCGGATGTTGGTGGTCCGGTCGGAGAGGACCTGCACCTTCACCGATTTCGGCAGGCTCTCGGTGAGCTGCGGCAGCATCTGGCGAATGCTGTCGGCGGTGTCGATGATGTTGGCCCCCGGCTGGCGCTGGACGTTCATCACGATGGCCCGCTGCTGGTTGGCCCATGCCCCGAGCCAGCTGTTTTCGGCCCCTTGTTCGACGCTGGCGACATCGCCGAGCCGGATCGGCGCCCCGTTCTGATAAGCGATAATCAGCCGGCGATAATCCTCAGCGGACTGCATCTGATCGTTAGCGGAAAGCGTCACCGCGCGGGCCGGGCCGTCGAGGCTGCCTTTCGCGGAGTTAACGTTGGCGCTGGTGATAGCGGTGCGCACGGTTTCGCTGGTCAGGCCGAGGGCGGCGATGGCCTGGGCGTTAAGCTTCACCCGCACCGCCGGGCGCTGGCCGCCGGCGAGGGTCACCAGACCGACGCCGGAAACCTGGGAGATCTTCTGCGCCACCCGGGTCTCCACCATGTCCTCAACCTGGGTCATCGGGATGGCGGAGGAGGTGACGGCGAGGGTCATGATCGGCGGATCCGCCGGGTTCACCTTGCTGTAGACCGGCGGATTCGGCAGATCGCTCGGCAGCAGATTGGTGGCGGCGTTAATGGCCGCCTGCACTTCCTGCTCGGCGACGTCCAGCGGCAGGGTCAGCTGGAACTGCAGCGTGACTACCGAGGCGCCGCCGGAGCTTTGCGACGACATCTGCTTAAGGCCGGACATCTGGCCGAACTGGCGCTCCAGCGGGGCGGTGATGGCGGAGGTCACCACGTCCGGGCTGGCGCCCGGATAGAGGGTGACTACCTGAATGGTCGGGTAATCGACCTCCGGCAGGGCGGAGACCGGCAGAAAGCGGTAGCCGATGATCCCGGCCAGCAGGATAGCCACCATCAGCAGAGTGGTGGCCACCGGACGCATAATAAACAGCCGGGACGGGGCGCCCGGGCGG
>NZ_GL882840.1:0-1173 GCF_000195655.1 Klebsiella sp. MS 92-3 | reverse complement strand
AAAAAAAACGGCGGGGACGGGCCGCCGGTGCGGCCTGGAGGTAACACCTGCATCAGGAACGCGCTCCGTGTTTACCGCTCTGGCGCGGGGCGGGCTGCGCCTGCTCGCCGCTGCTGGCGGTGACAACTTCTACCTTCGCTCCCTCGGTCAGGCGGTCAATCCCGTCGGTGACCACGCGATCTCCGGCGGAAAGCCCGGCGCTGATGACTACTTTCTGGCTGTCCTGGATGCCGGGCGTCACGCTGTGTTTGCTGACCTTATTCTCATCGTTCAGCACCCATACGAAATGCCCTTCGTTGCCCATCTGCAGCGCGGCGGCAGGGATCACCACCGCGTTCTGCTGGGTGTCCACCAGCAGGCGGGCGTTAACGAACTGATTGGGGAACAGCGCGTCGTCCAGATTGCTAAAGCGCGCCTTCAGCTTGATGGTCCCGGTGGTGGCATCGATCTGGTTATCGAGGCTCAGCAGCTCGCCGACGCTGATTTTCTGCTTATTGGTGCGATCCCAGGCTTCGACGCTGAGCGTTTTGCCCGCTTTCTGCGCCTGCACCACCGTGGCGATGCTGCTTTCCGGCAGGGTAAAGACCACGTCGATCGGGTGCGTCTGGGTAAGGACCACGATCCCGGTGGTATCCCCGCTGGAGATCTGGTTGCCGATATCGACCTGCTTTAAGCCGACGCGGCCGTCAATTGGCGCGGTAATGCGGGTCCAGTCGAGCTGCAGTTGGGCGCTGGCGACGGCCGCTTCATCTGCTTTCACCGTGCCGGCGGATTCCACCACCAGCGACTGCTGAGTGTCGAGCTCCTGGCGGGAGACGAGGTTGGTCTTCACCAGCTGCTGGTAACGAGCGAGATCGCGGCGGGCATTGGCAAGGGTGGCCTGATCTTTCGCCAGCTGACCCTGCGCCTGGGCGAGGGCGACTTTAAACTGGCTGGGGTCGATCTGCGCCAGCAGGTCGCCGGCTTTGACCTGCTGTCCCTCCTGGAAATGAAGGCTCAGCAGTTGGCCGTCGACCCGGCTGCGGACGGTGACGGTGTTGGCCGCCGTCACCGTACCCAGCCCGGTGAGATAGCGCGGGACCGCTTCTTCGGTGGCGGTGGCCGCCTGCACCGGCGCCAGCGCGGCGCCAAAGCGGCCATGGCGTGCGCCGCCCGGCCCCTGCGGGCCCTGCC
>NZ_GL882839.1:106748-116660 GCF_000195655.1 Klebsiella sp. MS 92-3 | reverse complement strand
CCCGCAGCTACAGCGCCTCTATTGCGCTGCCGTCTGGCCTGAGTGGCGCCATGGCGCAGCAGGCGGCGTCATCGATTGGCGAGGCGGTGAGTCTGTCCCAGGCGCTGCCCGCCGGGGTGGCGCAGGCGCTGATGGCGGCGGCGAAGACGGCTTTTATTCAGGCTCATAGCCTGGTGCTGGCGACGGCGGGTGTATTGCTTCTGCTGCTGGCCGCCGGGATCTGGCGCAGCCTCGCCACCGTGGCGAAACCGCAGTCGGCGCTATAGCTGCAGCGACAGATCCATCGCCGCGCGCCGTAGCGGGGCGAGAGCCTTCTCTTTTAACGCCGCGGCGCTGACCGTCGCGGCAGGTACCCCGACATTCAGGGCGGCCACCACCTGACCGTGACGCGACAGCACGGGTACCGCCAGCGAGCACAAGCCTACCTCGATCTGCCGGTCGGCGAGGGCATAGCCCTGCATGCGCACCCGGGCGATCTCTGCACGTAAACCGGACAAATCGCACAGGGTATGCGGAGTGTAGCGAATAAGCGTAACTCGTGACAACGTCACTTCCAGCTGTTCCTCCGGCAGCGCGCTCAGCAACACCCGCCCCATCGACGTGGCCCACGCCGGCAGGCGGCTGCCGCGCCCCAGATCGATGCTCAGTAAATTATTGACCGCCGCGCGGGCAATATAGAGCACGTTATCCCCGTCGAGCGTGGCCGCCGAACAGGATTCGCCGAGCGCTTTGCCAAGATTATCCAGCGCCGTCTGCGCCACCTTGGCCAGCGGCGTGCCTGCCAGATAGGCGTGGCCGACGGCCAGCACCCGGGGGAGCAGTTCATAGCTACGGCCATCCGGACTGTGCACCATGCCCAGCGCGGCGAGGGTATACAAACAGCGGCGTACCGCCGCGCGCGAGATTTGCGTTTTCTGGCTGAGCTGGGAAATGGTCAGCCGCTGGCGCTGGGGGGTGAAGGCGTTAAGGACCTCCAGCCCGCGGGCCAGAGACAGCATAAAGTTAGGGTCGTGCTCGGCCTGCCTGGCGCTCAGCGTATTGGGGATATTGTCGCTCATCGCATCCTTCTCCGTTGCAGCGTAAAGCTCACGGCAGATCACTATACCTTGCGCAAAATGGGGCGCGCTGAATTGTGCCGGTTTTACCACCATGATCACATTAATAACCGTCTTTTAACAAACGCGTCGATAATCGCACAACATTTCGATTATCGCCGTTGACCATCCGCCAGGCTGAACCCTATTGTCAATGGCACAGACCCCCGTTATGGATGTGGGTACAAAAAGTTATATATCTCATCAGGAACAGAAAATGACTGCCACCGTAGAGCAAATCGAGAGCTGGATTGTGGATGTCCCGACCATCCGGCCGCATAAATTGTCGATGACCACCATGGGCTGCCAGTCGCTGGTGATCGTGCGCCTTACCCGTTCCGACGGCATCTGCGGCATCGGCGAAGCCACCACCATCGGCGGCTTGAGCTATGGCGTTGAGAGCCCCGAGGCCATCTCGTCGGCGATCACCCATTATCTGACGCCGCTGTTAAAAGGGCAGCCGGCCGATAACCTGAATGCGCTGACCGCCCGCATGAACGGCGCCATTAAAGGCAACACCTTTGCGAAGTCCGCCATCGAAACCGCGCTGCTCGACGCTCAGGGCAAAGCCTTAGGTCTGCCGATATCAGCCCTGCTCGGCGGCGCGTTGCAAACGGCGTTGCCGGTGCTGTGGACCTTAGCCAGCGGCGATACCGCGAAAGATATCGCTGAAGGAGAAAAACTGTTGGCCGAAGGCCGCCACCGGGCGTTCAAACTGAAGATCGGCGCGCGTGAACTCGCCACCGACCTGCGTCATACCCGCGCCATCGTTGAAGCGTTAGGCGACCGCGCCAGCATCCGTGTCGACGTCAACCAGGCCTGGGACGCCGCCACCGGCGCGAAAGGCTGCCGCGAACTGGCGGCGATGGGCGTCGATCTTATCGAACAGCCTGTCAGCGCCCACGATAATGCCGCCCTGGTGCGGTTAAGCCAGCAAATTGAAACCGCGATCCTCGCGGATGAAGCGGTCGCGACCGCTTACGATGGTTATCAGCTGGCGCAGCAGGGCTTTACCGGCGCTTACGCGCTGAAAATTGCCAAAGCCGGGGGGCCGAACAGCGTGCTGGCGCTGGCCCGCGTCGCGCAGGCGGCAGGGATTGGCCTGTACGGCGGCACCATGCTGGAAGGCACCGTAGGGACCGTGGCTTCTCTGCACGCCTGGTCGACGCTGCCGCTGCAGTGGGGTACCGAGATGTTCGGCCCGCTGTTGCTGAAAGACGATATTGTCAGCGTGCCGCTCACCTTTGCCGACGGTCAGGTGGCGCTGCCGCAAACGCCGGGACTTGGCGTCGAGCTGGATGAAGACAAACTGCATTTTTATACCCGCCAGCCGTAGCGGGGAACAGGAGAAAAAAATGTTATTTAAAGTGGAGATGACCGTCAATATTCCGCCTGGCTTTCCCGCCAACGAGGCGGAGGAAATAAAACAACGCGAAAAAGCCTATTCGCAACAATTACAGCGGGAAGGCAAATGGCGACATATCTGGCGCGTTGCCGGCCTTTATGCCAACGTCAGTATTTTCGATGTTCAAGATGCCGAAGAATTGCATCAAATATTAATGGGATTGCCGCTATATCCCTTTATGGCGATAAAAGTGGAAGCCCTCTGTCGTCATCCGTCATCAATTCGCGATGACGATCGCTAATAATAATATCTGACCTCACGCCGGTATTACCGGCGTATACCCTGCAAAATATAAGAGAGAACCAGTATGAGTAATGTATTCGTACAACAACCAGCTATTCAAAAATTATTACGCGATAGTGCCGGATTAGATGTTGCCGGCGGCGATGAACGTTTTAAGGCGATTATTCATCGTCTGCTGGAAAATATCTGCACGCTCATCGACGACTATAACGTTACGGAAGAAGAGTTCTGGCACGCGGTAAACTATTTGCACGAGCTGGGCGGGCGTCAGGAGGCGGCGCTGCTGGCGGCGGGTCTGGGACTGGAGCATTTCCTCGATCTGCGCCAGGACGCCATCGACGCGGCAGCGCATCGGGAAACCGGCACCCCGCGCACCATCGAAGGGCCGCTGTACGTGGCTAATGCGCCGCTGGCCGAGGGTCACGCCCGCATGGATGACGGCGCCGACGCCGGAGAAGTGATGTGGCTGCACGGTGAAGTCAAAGACACCGAAGGCCGGCCAGTGGCCAACGCTATTGTTGATATCTGGCACGCCAACACCCTCGGAAATTATTCCTTCTTCGACCCAGGCCAGAGTGAGTACAACCTGCGCCGGCGGATCCGCACCGGCGCTGATGGCCGCTACAGCGTGCGCAGCATCATGCCCTCCGGCTACGGCTGCCCGCCGGATGGCCCAACCCAGAAACTGCTGGACAGACTGGGTCGCCACGGCAACCGTCCGGCGCACATTCACTTTTTCGTCTCCGCGCCGGGTCATAAACATCTGACCAGCCAGATTAACCTCAATGGCGATAAATACCTGTGGGACGATTTTGCCTTTGCCACCCGCGACGGCCTGATTGCCGATCCGGTAAAAGTGACCGACCGCGAGATCATCGCGCAGCGCAATCTTGAGGGAGAGCACACCGAGGTTTGTTTTGATTTCACCCTGTGTAAAGCGCTGAGCGCCGACGAAGAGCAGCGCGGGATCCGCGTGCGCGCCAAAGAGTAAGCGGCATTATCGGCCCCGGGCACGCTACTGCCCGGGCCAGATATTGCACTCGAAAACGAAGAATTCACCCTGTTTCTTTCATCCTGAATCCTGCAGGAGGGACCGACTCATGCAAAAAACGCTCTCGACGCTCAAAGACAAAATCAATAATGCCTTAGTTGTCGACCGTGAAAATCATATTTACCGTTGCCACCGCTCTATATTTACCGACCAGCAGTTATTTGATTTTGAAATGAAACATATCTTCGAAGGAAATTGGGTTTTTCTTGCCCATGAAAGCCAGATTGCCGAGCCGGGAGATTATTATACCCTGACGCTGGGACGGCAGCCGGTTATTATTACCCGCGATAAAAAGAATGAGCTGCACGCGCTAATTAACAGCTGCGCCCACCGCGGCGCCATGTTATGTCGACGCAAAACCGGGAATAGAAATTCTTTCACCTGTCCGTTCCACGGCTGGACCTTCAGCAATAATGGCAAATTATTAAAGGCCAAAGATGAGAGCACTGGCGGCTATCCGCCGAGCTTTAAACAAGACGGCTCCCACGACCTGCAAAAATTGCCGCGTTTTCAGTCTTACCGCGGTTTCTTATTCGGTAGCCTCAATGCCGACGTGCAGCCGCTGGAGGCCTATCTCGGGGAAACCTGCAAGATTATCGACCTGATCGTCGACCCGGCGCCGGAGGGGCTCGAGGTACTTAAGGGTTCGTCGAGCTATGTATATGAGGGCAACTGGAAACTGGGCGCGGAAAACGGCGCCGATGGCTATCACGTCAGCGTGGTCCACTGGAACTACGCCTCAACCATGTCACGCCGCAACTATGAAGCGGAAGGGACGCACGCGGTGGATGCCAACGGTTGGTCAAAAAGCCTCGGCGGCGGCTATGGATTTGATAACGGCCATATGCTGTTGTGGACCCGGGCGCTCAACCCGGAAGTGCGCCCGGTCTATGCCCACCGCGAACGGCTGCAGGCGGAATTTGGCGAACGCCGTGCCGACCAGATGGTCAACGAAACCCGCAACCTGTGCCTGTACCCCAATGTCTACCTGATGGATCAGTTCTCGACGCAAATCCGCGTGATCCGCCCCATTGCGGTGGATAAAACCGAAGTCACCATCTGGTGCTTTGCGCCGAAAGGGGAATCCGACCAGGCCAGAGCGCTGCGTATCCGCCAGTACGAGGATTTCTTTAACGTCAGTGGGATGGGGACGCCGGACGACCTCGAAGAGTTCAGCGCCTGTCAGCGCGGCTATCTCGGCGAAAATCTGCCATGGAGCGACCTCAGCCGCGGCGCGCTGCGCTGGGTCGATGGCGCGGATGAGCATGCGCAACATGCCGGCTTTTCGCCGCGGTTAAGCGGGGTGAAATCGGAGGACGAAGCGCTGTACATCGCCCATCACCACCACTGGCAGACGCTGATGCTGGCGGCCATTGAACAGGAACAACAGCGTTACGACCAGTCCATTACCCAGCGCGTGGAGGTGGCCTGATGCTTAACCTCGAACAGGTTCGCCAGTTTCTCTACTACGAAGCCCGTCTGCTGGACGATCGTCAGTGGGACGAATGGCTCAGCTGCTACAGCCCGCAGGTGGTCTACTGGATGCCGGCGTGGGGCGACGATGACCAGCTGACCCGCGACCCGCAAAAAGAGATTTCGCTTATCTACTACCCCAACCGCGAAGGGCTGGAGGATCGCGTCTACCGCATTAAAACCGAGCGCTCCGGGGCCAGCACGCCAGAGCCGCGGACCACCCATATCATCAGCAACGTTGAGCTGCTGGGCGAAAGCGACGAGGGTCTGGAGGTGCGTTACAGCTGGGTCACCTGGAGCCATCGCTATCAGCACACGGATGCCTATTTCGGCTCTACCTGCTGCACGCTAATTGAGCAGGACGGCAGGCCGCAGATCGTCCGTAAAACTGTGCGCCTGAATAACGACTATATCCGTCAGGTGATTGACGTTTACCACATTTAAGAGGCGCTTATGACCTTCAATATTGCTCTTAATTTTGAGGACGGCGTAACCCGCTTTATTCAATGCCATGCCGGAGAGAAGGTGCTGGATGCCGCCTATCGCCAGAAGGTGAATCTGCCGATGGACTGCTCGGACGGCGTTTGCGGTACCTGCAAATGCCACTGCGCCAGCGGTGAGTACGACCTGGGTGAAGATTATCTCGACGAGGCGTTAAGCGACGACGAAGCGCAGGCCCGCCAGGTGCTGACCTGTCAGATGGTCCCGACCAGCGACTGCGTGATCGATGTGCCGGTGGCCGCCGCGCAGTGTAAAACCGCGCTGACCAACACCGGGGCGCAGGTACGACAGGTGAATTTACTGTCCGATACCGCCATCGAACTGGTGGTCGCCCTCGATGAGCCGCTGGCCTTCCTGCCGGGGCAGTACGTCAACATTCAGGTGCCGGGTACGCCTCATGTCCGCGCCTACTCATTTAGCTCGCAACCGGGTTCCCTCGAAGGGCGTTTTCTGATCCGTAACGTGCCTGGCGGGATGATGAGCCAGTGGTTAACCCAGCGGGCGCGGCCCGGCGATCGTCTTACCCTCAGCGGCCCGATGGGCAGCTTCTATCTGCGCCACGGCGAACGTCCGCTGCTGATGCTGGCGGGCGGTACCGGCCTGGCGCCGCTGCTCTCCATGCTCCATACCCTGCAGACACAGGGCAGCCAGCGTCCGGTGATGCTGCTGTACGGTGTTACTCGTGACTGCGATCTGGTGAAAACCGACGCGCTGGATACCTTTATTCAACAGTTGACGGGGTATCGTTGGCTACCGGTGGTGGCCGATGAAAACAGCACTTGCCCGCAGCGCGGCTTTGTCACCGACCATCTCGACGATGCGATGCTGAACAACGGCGACGTGGACATCTATCTCTGCGGCCCGCCGCCGATGGTTAACGCGGTTGCCACGGCGTTGCGCGACCGCGGGATCACCCCGGCGGGGTTCTGGTATGAGAAATTTATCGCCAGCCAGAGCGCGGCGGCATAAGGAGGCAAAATGCGTTTTACCGATAAAGTCGTCGTCATCACCGGCGCGGCGCAGGGCATTGGCCGCCAGACGGCGGAGCAGGCGGCTGCAGAAGGCGCGGCTCTGCTGCTCATCGATCGCTCGTCATACGTCCATGAGCTGGCGGCGACGCTGGCGCAATCCGGCTGTCTGGTGCTGGCGCTGGAGGCGGATCTGGAAGCGTGGGAAAGTACCGAGCAGGCGTTTGCCGCCGGGGTCGCTCATTTTGGCCGTATCGACGTGCTGATCAACAACGTTGGGGGCACCATCTGGGCGCGCCCCTTTGCCGAATACCAGCCGGATCAGATTGAGAAAGAGATCCGCCGCTCGCTGTTCCCCACGCTGTGGGGCTGCCGCGCGGCGCTGCCATGGATGCTGAAGCAGGGCAAAGGCAGCATCGTCAACATTTCGTCGGTGGCGACGGCGGGAGTGAATCGGGTGCCGTACTCGGCGGCGAAAGGCGGCGTTAACGCGCTGACCCGCTCGATTGCCATGGAGTACAGCGGCAGCGGTATTCGGATTAACGCCGTGGCCCCGGGCGGGACCGAGGCGCCGCCGCGCCTGACGCCGCGTAACGAAGAGCAGCCGAGCGAGCAGGAAAAGGCGTGGTATCAGCAGGTCGTCGATCAGACGGTGGCGAGCAGTCTGCTGCACCGGTACGGCACGCTGGCGGAACAGGCGAATGCGATCCTGTTTCTCGCCAGCGATGAGGCCAGCTATATCACCGGCGTGACGCTGCCGGTAGCCGGAGGCGATCTCGGCTAACGGCGGGTGGCGTACCAGCAGAGCAGGGAGCCGAGACATACCATCCCGGCCCCCTGCCAGAAGGACCACGACAGGGTCGCACTCAGCAGGATCGCCGCCAGCGCAGAGGAGAGCACCGGCGTGAAGTAGGAGGCCGCCGCCAGTAGGCTGACGTTGCCGTGCAGGATGCCAACGTTCCACGCCGCGTAGGCCAGCCCCAGCGCCACGGAGACCGTCATCAGCTTAATGACCACCGGCCAGCTAAACAGCATCGGTGGCTGGTCGCTGGCGAGAAATTTCAGCCATAGCGTCAGGGCGGTTAACAGGACGAACAGCGTAATGGCGTTTTTACCGCGGGCATATTTGGCCGTCACCGTGCAGTAGGCGGCCCAGATAAACGCCCCGACAAAGGCCAGCAGATAGCTAAGCGGGCTGGAAATGACGTTACTGATAATCTCATCGGGCTGTAGCCCATGCTCACCGCCCAACACCCAGCCAACGCCCAGCAGGGCGAGAATCAGGCCGGGGATCACCAGCCAGCTGCTTTTCTGGCCATTAAAGAGAATGGCGAATAAAATCGTCAGGCTGGGCCACAGGTAATTGACCATCCCCACCTCAATGGCCTGCTGGCGGCTGGCGGCATAGCCCAGCGACAGCGCGAGGCAGATTTCATAGCTGACAAACAGCACGCTGCCGGCCAGCAGATAGCGACGCGGGATCTGGCGCAGGTTGGGAAAGCCGACGGTAAAGATCAGCAGCAGGCCGCTAAGGCTGTAAATCATCGCCGCGCCGCCGACCGCTCCCAGTCCTTCGCTGACGCCGCGAATCAATCCGACCATCGTGCTCCATAAGATAATGGCGGCGAAGCCGATGGTCGTGGCTCTCTTTTTCTCCATGCTTTTCCTGATGGTTACGCAAATGCAGCCGGCATATATATCATCTTTTTATCGGTGAGGGGCGAAATTTTCCGCCGTTGCTAACCCTTAGGGATTAGCGAAAATGGCCAGGGCTGGCGATTAAGGGGGCGAAGGTTTTCCTCCTTGATTTGACGCAAATTTTCCCGGGATTTTGCTGTTAGTTTCCTCCGCGCGATGAATCAACATCCTGCATGGAGGAATGCAATGGACGTCAGCCGCAGAAAGTTCTTTAAGATCTGCGCAGGCGGTATGGCCGGAACTACCGCCGCCGCCCTGGGCTTTGCCCCTAAAATGGCGCTGGCTCAGGCACGCAATTTCAAATTGCTGCGTGCGAAAGAGATCCGCAACACCTGCACTTACTGCTCCGTGGGCTGCGGGCTATTAATGTATAGCCTCGGCGACGGTGCGAAAAACGCCAAAGAAGCGATCTACCATATCGAAGGGGACCCGGACCATCCGGTGAGCCGCGGCGCGCTGTGCCCGAAAGGGGCAGGCCTGCTGGACTATGTCCACAGCGAAAACCGTCTGCGTTATCCGCAATACCGCGCCCCGGGCTCGGATAAATGGCAGCGCATCTCCTGGGATGAAGCCTTTAACCGCATCGCCCGACTGATGAAAGCCGACCGCGACGCCAACTTTATTGAAAAGAATGAACAGGGCGTGACGGTTAACCGCTGGCTTTCCACCGGCATGCTGTGCGCCTCGGCGGCAAGCAATGAGACCGGCATGCTAACGCAAAAATTTGTGCGATCGCTGGGTATGCTGGCGGTAGACAACCAGGCGCGCGTCTGACACGGACCAACGGTAGCAAGTCTTGCTCCAACATTTGGTCGCGGTGCGATGACCAACCACTGGGTGGATATCAAAAACGCCAACGTCGTGGTGGTGATGGGCGGTAACGCCGCCGAAGCCCATCCGGTGGGTTTCCGCTGGGCGATGGAGGCGAAAAACAATAACGACGCCACGCTGATCGTCGTCGACCCGCGCTTTACGCGTACCGCGTCGGTGGCCGATATCTATGCGCCGATTCGTTCCGGTACCGACATTACCTTCCTGTCGGGCGTGCTGCTGTACCTGATCGAAAACAATAAGATCAATGCCGAGTACGTTAAGCATTACACCAATGCCAGCCTGCTGGTGCGGGATGATTTTGCCTTCGAAGAGGGGCTGTTCAGCGGCTACGATGCGGAAAAACGCCAGTACGATAAATCGTCCTGGAACTACCAGTTCGATGAAAACGGCTACGCCAAACGCGATGAAACGCTCACCCACCCGCGCTGCGTGTGGAATCTGCTGAAGCAGCACGTTTCCCGCTACACGCCCGAGGTGGTCGAAAACATCTGCGGTACGCCGAAAGCGGACTTCCTTAAAGTGTGCGACGTGCTGGCCTCAACCAGCGCCGCGGACCGCACCACCACCTTCCTGTATGCCCTGGGCTGGACGCAGCACACCGTCGGCGCGCAGAACATCCGCACCATGGCGATGATCCAGCTGCTG
>NZ_GL882839.1:103302-106623 GCF_000195655.1 Klebsiella sp. MS 92-3 | reverse complement strand
CGGCGGCGTCAACGCCCTGCGCGGCCACTCTAATATTCAGGGGCTGACCGATTTGGGCCTGCTGTCGACCAGTCTGCCGGGCTATTTGACGCTGCCATCGGACAAACAGACCGATCTGCAAAGCTACCTCAGCGCCAACACGCCGAAGGCGACCCTGCCCGAGCAGGTGAACTACTGGAGCAACTACCCGAAATTCTTCGTTAGCCTGATGAAATCCTTCTACGGCGAGGCGGCGCAAAAAGAGAACGACTGGGGCTTTGAGTGGTTACCGAAGTGGGACCAGGCTTACGACGTTATCAAATACTTCAATATGATGGATAACGGCAACGTCACCGGCTATATCTGCCAGGGCTTTAACCCGGTTGCCTCCTTCCCGGATAAAAACAAAGTGGTTCGCAGCCTCAGCAAGCTGAAATATATGGTGGTTATCGACCCGCTGGTGACCGAAACCTCGACCTTCTGGCAGAACCACGGCGAGTCTAATGATGTCGACCCGTCGGCGATTCAGACCGAAGTCTTCCGTCTGCCGTCGACCTGCTTTGCCGAAGAGGACGGTTCGATCGCCAACTCCGGCCGTTGGCTGCAGTGGCACTGGAAAGGTCAGGATGCCCCAGGTGAAGCGCGCAATGATGGCGAAATCCTTGCCGGGATTTACCATCGCCTGCGCGAACTGTACCGCACCGAAGGCGGGAAGGGCGCGGAACCCCTGCTGAAGATGAGCTGGCGCTACAAGCAGCCGGACCATCCGGAATCGGAAGAAGTGGCAAAAGAGAACAACGGCTACGCGCTGGCGGATCTCTACGATCAAAATGGCACTTTGCTGGCGAAAAAAGGCCAACTGCTTAATAGCTTCGCGCTGCTGCGCGATGACGGCAGCACCGCGTCGTCTTGCTGGATCTATACCGGCAGCTGGACCGAGCAGGGTAACCAGATGGCGAATCGTGATAACGCCGATCCTTCGGGCCTGGGCAATACGCTGGGATGGGCCTGGGCGTGGCCGCTCAATCGTCGGGTGCTGTACAACCGCGCTTCGGCCGATATCAACGGCAAGCCCTGGGATGCGAAGCGGATGCTGATCCAGTGGAACGGCAGCAAGTGGGTCGGGAATGATATTCCGGACTTCAATACCGCGCCGCCAGGGAGCAACACCGGGCCGTTTATCATGCAGCAGGAGGGGTTGGGTCGCCTGTTTGCGCTCGATAAACTGGCGGAAGGGCCGTTCCCGGAGCACTACGAGCCGATGGAAACCCCGCTTGGCACTAACCCGCTGCACCCGAAAGTGGTCTCCAGCCCGGTGGTGCGGTTGTATGAAGAGGACGCCATTCGCTTAGGTAAGAAGGATAAATTCCCGTATGTCGGGACCACCTATCGTCTGACCGAGCATTTCCACACCTGGACCAAGCATGCGTTGCTCAATTCCATCGCGCAGCCGGAACAGTTTGTCGAAATCAGCGAAGGGCTGGCGAAAAGCAAAGGCATCGCTAACGGCGATTGGGTGAAAGTCAGCAGCAAGCGCGGCTTCATTCGCGCGGTTGCCGTGGTGACTCGCCGACTGCGCACGCTGAACGTCAACGGCCAGCAGGTGGAGACCGTAGGGATCCCGCTGCACTGGGGTTTTGAAGGCGTGGCCCGTAAAGGCTACATCGCCAACACCCTGACGCCTAACGTTGGCGATTCCAACTCGCAAACGCCGGAATACAAGGCGTTCCTGGTCAACATCGAGAAAGCGTAAGGAGCGATTCAATGGCGATGGAAACCCAAGACATTATTAAACGCTCCGCGACCAACCCGATCACCCCCGCGCCGCGCGCGCGGGACTATAAAGCGGAAGTCGCCAAGCTTATCGATGTCTCCTCCTGCGTGGGCTGTAAAGCCTGCCAGGTGGCCTGTTCCGAGTGGAATGACATCCGCGATGACGTGGGGCACTGCGTCGGGGTGTACGACAACCCGGCGGATCTCAGCGCCAAATCCTGGACGGTAATGCGTTTTAGCGAGACCGAACAGAACGGCAAACTGGAGTGGCTTATCCGCAAGGATGGCTGTATGCACTGCGCAGAGCCGGGCTGCCTGAAGGCCTGCCCATCCGCCGGGGCGATTATTCAGTACGCCAACGGCATCGTCGATTTCCAGCAGGAAAACTGCATCGGCTGCGGCTACTGCATTGCGGGGTGTCCGTTTAACGTCCCGCGCCTCAATAAAGAGGATAACCGGGTCTATAAATGCACCCTGTGCGTGGATCGGGTCAGCGTCGGCCAGGAACCGGCCTGCGTGAAAACCTGTCCTACCGGCGCGATCCACTTCGGTACGAAGAAAGAGATGCTGGAGGTGGCCGAGGAGCGGGTGGCTAAGCTTAAAAAACGCGGTTATGCCAACGCCGGGATTTACAACCCGCCGGGCGTCGGCGGAACCCACGTGATGTACGTCCTGCATCATGCCGACCAGCCGGAGCTGTATCACAAGCTGCCGAAGGAACCGCAGATCGATACCAGTATCAGTCTGTGGAAGGGGGCGCTGAAACCGCTGGCGGCGGCGGGCTTTATCGCCACCTTCGCCGGGCTGATTTACCACTACATCGGTATCGGGCCGAACAAGGAAGTTGACGACGACGAGGAGAAGCATGATGAGTAAATTGAAGATGATTGTGCGCACAACGTTTATCGATCGCGCCTGTCACTGGACGGTGGTTATCTGTTTCTTCCTCGTGGCGCTGTCGGGAATATCGTTCTTCTTTCCGACGCTACAGTGGCTAACGGAAACCTTCGGCACGCCGCAGATGGGGCGTATTCTGCACCCGTTCTTTGGGGTGCTGATTTTTGTCGCGCTGATGTTTATGTTCGTGCGCTTTGTCCACCATAACATCCCTGATAAACAGGATATTCCGTGGCTGAAAGGCATCGTCGAGGTGCTGAAAGGCAACGAGCATAAGGTGGCGCGCGTCGGTAAGTATAACGCCGGGCAGAAGATGATGTTCTGGACCATCATGAGCATGATATTTGTGCTGCTGGTGACCGGGGTGATTATCTGGCGCCCATATTTCGCGGAATATTTCCCGATGCAGGTTATTCGCTATAGCCTGCTGATTCATGCGACGTCGGCCATCATTCTGATCCACGCCATCCTTATCCATATGTATATGGCGTTCTGGGTGAAGGGGTCGATTAAAGGCATGATCGAAGGCAAGGTGAGCCGCCGCTGGGCGAAGAAACACCACCCGCGCTGGTATCGCGATGTCGAACGCCTGGAGGCGATGAAAGAGAATCGTGAAGGGATGAAGTAAGCCTTCACGGCGCGAAACCCCCCCCCCGGGGGGGGGGGGGGGGG
>NZ_GL882839.1:102516-103204 GCF_000195655.1 Klebsiella sp. MS 92-3 | reverse complement strand
GGGGGGGGGGGGGGGGGGGTTCCCGGCAGTCAGCAGTTCGTGATAAGTGTATCGATTGAATCGATAACGCCCTGGCGCGCATGACTCAGATTGCAGACGAAATCCTGTGGCGGGATCCGTTTATTATTTAAGTTACTGCTCATTGGCGTACAAAGTAAAAAGCTGTCAAATTCTATATTTATCCTTGGTACGGCATGCTGATGCCAGCGTGGTAACTGTTGTGGTCGCATTAAAGGAATAATGACTCTCGTGGCCAGGTCTGCATAATAATCATTCTGCACGATCATATAATATGGCAGGATTTTATTTGTCTGAGCAGAACAATTTCGATAAACATTGAATTATTCAAGCATCATAGCACCCTGAAAAATTCATCATCAGTAAGAGTGCCTCCTTTTGCAATAAATTCATTCATTGCGGCAATGAATTCCTTGTGCTGTCGCTGTTTATCTGCTTCTCGTAAATCCTTACCTGGCTGTTCTGACGCCTTCTGGACGGGTACGTCAGTGGGTCTTTTACGTAGCGTATTACTTTTGATCATAGGCTCCTTGCGGTTGGTTCTGTGATTATTTACTTTACCCACTAAAAAATAAATACCAGCAGTAAGTTTAATATTTATTTTGCGAGACAGCTTCCAGAGGGAAGTAACAGCCTGAAATATTCATGGTTATAGTAATAAACCTGGCGC
>NZ_GL882839.1:98221-102349 GCF_000195655.1 Klebsiella sp. MS 92-3 | reverse complement strand
GCGACGGGAAATAATCAAAACTTCTCTGGAATGAAGCGGAAAGGAAAATTAGTCTGTTTCATTTTGCCAATTTTGCGCTTCGGCAGCGTCACAGGCTCCACCGGTAAAGCTTCATAGGGGATCTGCGACAGCAGATGGGTGATGATATTCAGACGCACGCGCTTTTTATCCTCTGAGCGGGCGACGAACCACGGCGCCCAGGCGGTATCGGTGGCGGCGAACATGGCGTCGCGGGCAGCGGTATATTCATCCCAGCGGTTGAAAGACTTAATGTCCATCGGCGAGAGCTTCCAGATTTTACGCCCGTCGTCGATGCGATCCCGCAGACGGCGCTCCTGCTCCTGCGGAGAGACCTCCAGCCAGTACTTGAGCAGAATAATGCCCGATTCGACCATGCCGCGCTCCACCATCGGCGCGCCGTCGAGGAACTTCTGCACCTCCTCCGGCGTACAAAAGCCCATCACCCGTTCGACGCCGGCGCGGTTATACCAGCTGCGATCGAAAATCACGATTTCGCCGGCCGCCGGGAGATGCTTGATATAGCGCTGAAAGTAAAGCTGGCTTTTTTCGCGCTCGGTGGGCGAGGGTAAGGCGACGACTCGGAAGATACGCGGGCTGACGCGCTCGGTGATGGCCTTAATGGTGCCGCCTTTCCCGGCGCCGTCCCGGCCTTCAAAGACAATGCACACTTTCAGTCCCTTGTGCACTACCCAGCGCTGCAGTTTCACCAGCTCAACGTGGAGTTTGCGCAGCGCTTTCTCGTACGCTTTGTTGTCGAGCGGCGCGATTTTTGCCGCCGTGTCGACCGGATTACCGCTTTTCTTGTTGCCCATCGCCATGCTCCGTGTTGCCGAGGTATCCCTTTGAAGTGTAATCCTCCCCCGGCGAGGCGGTGGAAAATTATTCGCCGGGTTTTCCCGCCAGGATGACTTCCAGTCCCACCCGCTGCCCCCACGACAGCTCCAGGGTGTTACCGTCCGGGTCGGCAAAGAAAGCGAAATAGCCCACCGGATCGCCCAGCTGCTCCGGCTCCCGGCGTAAAACACCTTCCCGCCGTGCGAGGGCCACTTTCTCATCGATCTCGGCCTGGGTGGCGCAGGCGACGCCGAGGTGGCCGAACGGTCCCAGCGGCGTATCGGCCGGATCGTCACTTTGCACCAGCACCAGGGCGAAAGGCCGGGTGCGGTCGCTGAGCCATGCCACTTTGCGCGCCGAGGGAAGGTCGGGCTCGCGCTGGTGTATGACGGTCATCGCGGTATAGCGGGTATAAAAATCGATGCTGCTGGCCAGACAGCGGACGGTAAAGGCGACATGAGTAAAACCGACATCAACACTATGCATGGATAATTCTCCCAAGGTGAACGATGTTTTGACTTTACAACCTCAAGTTAACTTGAGATCAATGAGGTGTTTATCTCTTTGAGCTCACTGATTTTGATAGGGGATTGTTACTGCGAAACCACGCCGCCGGTATGCCACGCGGCTGGGGAACATGAACGAATCAGGCTGTTGTATGGAGGAAACTGCCGTCGGGCGTTTTTAGCTGGTGTGTCGGGGCGGGATGGTAAATAATGCCGGCCGGCTCTCAATACCCCTATAAGATGTATGAAAAAAACAATCTTTTCACTGGCGCTGGGCACCTTTGGACTTGGCATGGCGGAGTTTGGCATTATGGGCGTGCTGCCGGATATGGCGCACGATGTCGGAATATCCATTCCCGCCGCCGGCAATATGATTGCCTGGTATGCCTTCGGCGTGGTGATCGGCGCGCCGATCATGGCGCTGCTCTCCAGCCGGTTTTCCCTGAAATCGGTGATGCTGTTCCTGGCTGGCCTGTGTATTCTCGGCAATACCCTGTTTACCTTCTCCAGTAGCTACGCCATGCTGGCGCTTGGCCGGCTGGTTTCCGGGTTTCCCCACGGGGCGTTCTTTGGCGTCGGCGCGATTATCCTGTCGAAAATCGCGCCCCCGGGGAAGGTGACCGCCGCGGTGGCGGGGATGATTGGCGGCATGACGATCGCTAACCTGGTGGGCGTCCCGGGCGGCACCTGGCTTGGGCATCACTTCAGCTGGCGCTATACCTTTGCGCTTATCGCGGTATTTAACGTGGCGGTATTTCTGGCGATCTTCTGCTGGGTGCCCACGCTTTATGACCGGGCCAGCACGCGGCTGCGCGAGCAGTTCCGTTTTCTTGCCTCCCCGGCGCCGTGGCTGATTTTCGCCGCCACCATGTTCGGTAACGCCGGCGTGTTTGCCTGGTTCAGCTATATCAAGCCCTTTATGCTCAACGTCTCCGGCTTTGCTGAAAGCAAGATGATGCTGATTATGATGCTGGCGGGGCTGGGAATGGTGGTCGGCAATCTGTTCAGCGGCAAAATTTCCGGGCGCTACAGCCCGCTGCGCATTGCGGCCATGACCGACGGGGTCATTGCCGTGACGCTGCTGCTGATCTTTGCCTTCGGTGAACAGAAAGTCGCTTCGCTGGCGCTGGCGTTTATCTGCTGCGCGGGACTATTCGCCCTGTCAGCGCCGCTGCAGATCCTGCTGCTGCAGAACGCCAAAGGCGGCGAGATGCTGGGGGCGGCCGGGGGACAGATCGCCTTTAACCTCGGCAGCGCCATCGGCGCCTTCTGCGGCGGAATGATGATCGCCCAGGGCTTTGGCTGGAACAGCGTGGCGCTCCCCGCCGCCGCGCTGTCGTTTCTGGCGATGAGCGCCTTGCTCATCTATGGCTGTCATCAGCGGCGACAAGCTTACTAACGACGCCTACTCACGCCAGGGTTCGCCCAGGGTAAGCATCAGGCGGTTGGCCCAGGCGAAAAAGGCCGCGGACTGCAGCAGATCCAGCTGGGCCAGAGTATCTAAGCCCTGCTCATCAAGCGCCGCCAGATGATCGGCGTTTAACGCGGGTGGCGTCACCGATAGCGCGGCGGCGGCGTCGATTTCCGCCTGCCAGCGCGGCGATTGCCCATCGCGTAGATCCTCTCCCGGCGTCACCGCCAGCAGCGTGTCGACGGCGGTCTCGTCCTTCGCCAGCTGCGCCGCTTTGCGGGCATGCACCGAGGCGCAGTAGATACAGCCGTTGATTTTACTGGCGACCGTGGCGGCCAGCTCGCGTTCGGCGCGCGGCAATCCTCCCGCGGTATAGAAAATGCCCCTATCGGTCAGGGTCCGCTGCTCCAGCACCGGCTGGTTGCGCGCCAGCAGGCGAAAGTAGGGGGAGTCGCTATGGCCATATTTGGCCAGAATCGCCTGTTCTTCAGCGTTGAATTCCTCCAGCGGTTTATCGGCCAGCCAGGGTTCCCAGTGCAGCTCGTCGCGGGTGAAGCGAACCGGGGCCGCTTTGCCGCTCTGCGCGTACGGGGTGGTATGCCAGTATCCGGCGACCAGCGGCGTATCTGCGCTGACGATGGGCTTATGGTTGAGCGCCCGCAGGCCCAGCAGCAGTCGGCTCTGGAAGCTGACAAAGGCTACCAGCTGCGCCAGGGTGACGATGCCCCGCAGGCTCCAGCCCGCGCCGGTTAAGGTGTGCAGCGCGCAGGGAGTGGCTTCAACGGGGGTGAAGGTGAGCAGGCGGGCAAAGGCCAGCGCCGGGACCAGACGATCGGTGGTCGGATCGGCGAGGCCGAAACCGGCATAGTGCGCCGCCAGCGCGTCCGCCTGGTGCAGTTTTGCCACCTTCGCGGCCACCGCGAAGCGTTCATCAAGAGGAAAGTCAGCGTCCTGCTGGCGGAACAGCACTTCATAACTTCCCTGGGCGTGACGGGTGGCGGCATCGCGGACGGCGCGCGCCTGATCGAGCGGGGAACCGGGGGCGATCTCCGCCAGTTCGGCCAGAATATCCTGACTCAGCGTCATGGGGACTCCTTATCTGATGTGGGGGGCAATATGCTGAGCGATCAGCTCAATGGAACGCAGCGTATCCCGGTGCGAAGGCTCGACCGAGTGCACCTGAAACGAAATATCGGTGGCGCGGGCCAGCACGCTGTCCTGCGCCAGGGAGGCAATAACATGCTCAGGATCGCCAACGTGGGCATCCAGCTGTTGCAGATAGTCGGTGACACTGTCACCTTCTATCGTATGACCCGCCGCCCGGTGCTGAGTCGCCTGCTTGCGCAGACCGGGCTC
>NZ_GL882839.1:92201-98118 GCF_000195655.1 Klebsiella sp. MS 92-3 | reverse complement strand
CCGGGCTCGGCGACCTGCAGGGCGTGGGCGTGACTGTCGGCGACGAAGGCGGTGCGCGAGGCGAGGATCCGCGGCGCAACGCCGTCCGGTAGCGCCGACAGGTAGGCGTCGATGATCGGGTTCTGAATGGCGTCCAGCGGCAGACGTGGCTCGCCGGGCGGCCGTGGCTGGGTGCGCGACAGCATCAGCCCGTGTCCCGCCTGACCGGCGCGGATGGCGCCCTCCGCCGAGAAGGTGGCGATCCAGATACGCTCCGCCAACTGCGGCGCCGGCGGATAGAGACGGTTGTCCGGGTGGCTCAGCGTGTCGCCGCGCCAGGCGCTATGGATCAGGTGCAGATGGTCGGCAAACGCCGCCCCGCGCTGCTCGCTGGTCAGGCCGAAGGGCAGAAACGAGGTTGGCGTGCCGCCGGAGCCAAAACCCACCTCCAGACGTCCGTCGGTGAGTAAATCCAGTACCGCTGCGTCTTCGGCGACGCGCAGCGGATTTTCCATCGGCAGAGTGATAATCGCCGTGCCGAGACGGATCCGGTCGGTCTGTGCCGCGACGTGGGCGAGAAACACCAGCGGTGAAGGCAGGCCGCCTTCCTGTTCATGAAAATGGTGCTGGGCAATCCATGCGCTGTCGAAGCCCAAACGCTCCGCGTGGCGGATCTGTTCGGCCGCCAGCCGGTAGCGCGTTTGCGCGGAGCCCTGATCGAGCAGACGGGTAAAAAAACCGAGGCGTTTAGGCATTATGCGTTCTCCGTGTGGGCCTGTGCTAAGCGGGGGGAAACCTGGGGAATGGCGGCGATCAGTTCGCGGGTGTAGGCCTGCTGCGGGGCGGCGAACAGGCGGTTTACGTCGCCATGCTCCACCACCTGGCCGGCGCGCAGCACCGTGACGCTGTCGGCGATCCGCCTGACCGTCGCCAGATCGTGGGTAATGAACAGGTAGCTCAGACCCAGCTGCTGCTGTAGCTGCTGCAGCAGGGCGAGGATCTGCGCCTGAACGGTGACGTCGAGCGCCGAAGTCGCTTCGTCAAGGACCAGTATCGCCGGCTCGAGGATCAGCGCCCGGGCAATCGCCACCCGCTGCCGCTGGCCGCCGGAAAGCTCCCGCGGCGTACGCGACAGCAGCTCGGGGGCCAGGGCCACCCGGGCGGCAACGCTCTCCACACGCTGGCGACGCGTCGCCGCGCTGAGGCGCTCAAAGTTTTTTAACGGCTCTTCGATAATCGCAAACAGCGTCTGGCGCGGGTCGAGCGAAGCGAAGGGGTTCTGGTAGACAAACTGGATCTTGCGCCGCAGCTGACGCTGTGCCTCGCGGCTGAGATGCCCGGCGTCGATACCGTCGATGATGACCTGTCCGGCGTCGGCGCGCTCAAAGCCCAGCAGGATCCGCGCCAGGGTGGTTTTCCCGGAGCCGGATTCGCCCACCAGCGCATGGGTGCTGCCGCGTCTGACCTCAAAGCTGACGCTGTCGAGCGCCTGCAGCGCCTGTTTGCCCAGCGAGAAGCGTTTGCTGATCCCCTCCACGCGAATGGCCGACGTGGCCAGCGGCCGGTGACGCGCCGCCGTTAGCCTCAACGGCGCATCCTGCAGGTCGTGGAGCAGCTGGCGGGTGTAAGGATGCTGCGGACGCTGGACAATCGTCTCGGTGGCGCCTTGTTCCTGAATCTCTCCCTGGCGAAACACCATGATCCGGTCGGCGCGTTCGGCGGCCAGCGCCAGATCGTGGGTGACAAACAGCACGGCGGTACCCGACTCGCGACGCAGGATATCGAGCAGGTCGAGAATGCGCTTCTGCACCGTGACGTCGAGGGCGCTGGTGGGCTCGTCAGCAATAATCAGATCCGGCTGCAGGGCAATGGCGATGGCTATCAGCACCCGCTGTTTCATCCCGCCAGACAGCTGATGCGGATACTGGTCAAAACGCTGTTCCGGGTGGCTGAGACCGACTTTAGCGAGCAGGTTAAGAACCTGCTGTCGGCGCTCAGCGGCGGAGAGGGACTGATGCAGCCGCAGGATCTCTTCCACCTGCTGACCAATGGTTTTTACCGGGTTGAGCGAATTACCGGGATCCTGCGGGACCAGGCTGATGCTCACTCCGCGCAGGCGGTTCAGGCGTTTATCCGACCAGTCGCTAATCACTTCGCCATTGAGGACAATCCGCCCGGCATCCCGGCGGGCATTATCCGCCAGCAGGCCGATAATGGCCTGCGCGGTGGTGGTTTTCCCCGAGCCGGATTCTCCGACGAAGGCCAGCATTTCGCCGCGCTGGATGGAAAAGCTGATGTTGTGCACCACCTCGCGCCATTCGCCCCGCGAGCGGTAGCTGATGCGTAGATCTTCAACGGACAGAACGGTCATGGGCGTGCTCCACTCCACTGGCGGCTAAGACGATTGGCGGCAAGGACCACGGCGACCACGGCGAGGCCGGGGAAGGTGGTCAGCCACCAGGCGGTTGACAGGTAATTGCGACCTTCGGCGATCAGTAGTCCCCACTCCGGGACCGGCGGCGGAGTGCCGTAGCCGAGGAAGCTGAGGGTGGCCAGGGCCAACATCGCCTGTCCGAACTGCAGCGTCGCGAAAGCAAGCACCGCAGTGAGCGAGTTGGGCAGAATATGGCGCCAGAAGACGGCGAAAAAAGTGCCGCCGCTGCCCCGGGCCGCCTCGACGTAATCGCTGTGGCGCACGCGCACCACTTCTGCTCGCGCCAGGCGCGCGAAGCTGGCGATAGCCGCGACGCCAACCGCCACCGCCGCATTTACCGTGCCGAAACCCAGCAGAATAATCACCGTGAGCTGCAGCAGCAGGGAGGGGATGGCCAGCAGGACATCGACCAGGCGCATGATGGTGGATTCCACGCGTCCGGCCAGCGCCCCGGCGAGGGTGCCAAGGGCGGTACCCACCACCAGGCCGATGGCGACGGCGATCAGCGCCGCCGACAGGGAATGCACCGCTCCGTAAACCACCCGCGTCCACAGGTCGCGCCCCAGCTGGTCGGTACCCAGCCAGTAGTGCGCCTGCGGCGCCAGGCGCTGAGCGCCGGGGATCCCCTCCAGCGGGTTAGAGGAGGTAAACCACTGTGGGGCAATGGCCATTAACAGGGCGGCGATCATCACCGCCCACGCCAGCCACAGGCCAGGCTGCAGGCGCACTCTACGCCACTCCGGGCGGCGGCGAACCGCGATGGTATAGTCGACCAGGCTCATTTCGCACCTCCGGTCTGTAAATGGAGTCGGGGGTCCAGTCGCGGCATGACCAGGTCGACCAGCAGGTTGATCAGGACGAAACCGAGGGCGGAGATCATCACCACCGCCTGTAGTACGGCGATATCCTGGTTATTGACCGCCTGCTGGGTCAGCTGGCCGAGGCCGCTGCGGCCGAAGACGGTCTCGGTGATCAGCGCCCCGGCAATCAGTTCGCCGAGCAGCAGCCCGGCAATATTCAGCGCCGGCAGCAGGGCATTCCCCATCACATGGCGCCAGAGGACGCCCGTTTCGCTCATGCCCTTGGCGCGGGCGACCGCGACGAAGGGCTGAACCGCCACCTGATCCATGCTGCGCATCAGGATCTGCGCCAGTGGGGCGGAAATGGGCAGTGCGACGGCGATAACCGGTAAAATCAGTCCTTCCAGTGGGCCGGGGTTGATTACCGGGATCCAGCGCAACTGAAACGAGAAGAGCTGGATCAGGGCGATACCCAACCAAAAGGTAGGTAGAGAGATAAACAGCACCGGTAGCGACTGCAGAAAATTGCTCAGCCAGCGCAGCCCCGGCAGCCGCGAGGCGAAAGCGAGGGCGAACGCCAGCGCCACGGCCAGCAGGAAGGCCGGCAGCGCGAGGCTTAAGGTATCCGGCAGGTTGCTGGCAATCAGACTGCTGACCGCCAGACCCGCCTGCAGGGAATAGCCGAAGTCGCCGTGCAGCATCGCCAGCAGCGTGTGCAGGTACTGGCGCCACAGCGGGCTATCGGCGCCGTAGGCCAGCCGCATCTCCGCAATTTGCGCCGGGCTCAGGCCGAGGTCCGGGTTCTGAAACTTGATCAGCACCGCATCCCCCGGCAGGACCTGCAGCAGGAAAAAGGTGAGGGTAAAGGCCGCCCACAGGACCAGCAGCCCCTGGCCGAATCGTCGCAGAAGATAAGCGCTCATAACCGGCCTCTTAGTGCTTGTCCAGCCACGCGCCGTAGAACGACGGACGACCGACGGCCTCGAAGCTGACGCCTTTGACCCACGGCGCGCCGGCGAACACCTGCGGCTCTTCGAAAATAGGGATCACATAGGCGTTATCGATCAGATAGCGCTGGGCGTCACCGGTTAACTGCAAGCGCTGCTGCGGCTCAACCGCCGCGGAGATGCCGGTCAGCAGGTCATTGAGCTTATCATCGCGGAAGCGCTGCACTTTATCGCTGGAGCCGCCTTTCTGCAGCAGCGCATCGCGGTTGTTGGGGAAGAACATACTTTTCACCACATCCGGGTCGGCGCGGCCCACTTCTGAGACGGTGAGCGGGGTTTTCTGCGGGTCGAGGTTATCCAGCGTACGGCTACCGGCATCCCCGGCTTTGACCGTCAACGCCACACCCACCTGGCGCCACTGCTGGGCGATCAGCTGCAGCACTTCCTTATTTTGCGGCTGCGGCAGCGACTCATAGACGGTCAGCGCCAGCCGCTGACCGTCTTTGCTGCGAATACCGTCGGCGGCGGGCCTCCAGCCGGCGTCATCCAGCAACTGCCGGGCTTTGGCCTGGTCGAAGGTGAGTTTATCGCTGAGATTGACATAGCCGGCGGCAGAGCTGGCCAGCACGGAGGTGGCTTGCGGGTAGTTAGCGGAGAACAGCGTCTCCACCACCTGCCTGGCGTTGGTGGCATGGAGCAGGGCCTGACGCACCCGCAGGTCGGCGACCAGTGGGTTATCCGGGCGGAAGCTCAGACTGTCGTTGACCCCGCGGGTAGGGGCAGCGTAGATCTTAAATCCCTGATCGGTAGCCTGCTTTTCATCGTAGGCCTGCACCTGGCGAATAAAGCCCGCCTGACCTGCCAGCAGCGCGCCGATACGCACGCTGTCTTCCGGCGTCACAATATAGGTGATGCCGTCGAGGTTAGCGGGCCCCTGCTGGGCAATGTTTTTCGGCCCCCACTGGTAATCCTTGCGCGCCACCAGCGTCAGCTCGCGGCCTGGTTTTTCATCCTGCACGACGAAGGGGCCGGAGCCGATAATATGTCGGGCATCGCCCAGCTCTTCAAAATTACGCTGCAGGGTGCTGAGAGATACCAGACCGGAGCCGATGGTGGCGGTTCCCTGCAGGAAGCCCGGCGACGGCTTGTTGAAGTAGAATTTTACCGTCAGCGGGTCGATCACTTCGCTGCGCTGGTAGTTATTGATGACCTCCGAGACGGGCAGACGATGGGCTTTATCTCCCAGACCATAGGTATCGAAGTTTTTGGCGACGGCGGCGGCGTCCAGCGGTGTGCCATCTGAGAAAGTGACCCCTTTGCGCAGGTGGAAAGTGTACTCGGTTTTATCGGCATTGCTGGTCCAGCTCTCGGCGATCCACGGCTCAATCTCCAGCGTTTTCGGGTTCTGCCAGGTGAGCTTGTCGGTTATCTGATTGAGAATCCCGCCATTCGGGTAAAATCCGCCGGCGGGCGGATAGAGATTGGTGTGCGGTTGCTGCTCCAGATAAATTAAGGTGCCGCCTTTAACCGGCGTGTCGGCGGCCCAGACGGAAAAGGCGCCGGTGAGAAACAGCGCGGCCAGCGCGGGCAGGCGAAAATGACGATGCATGGTGAATTCCTTTGTTATCTATTGTGTTGCCATCATCGGGCGCGGCTAAAAACAAAGGAACCAAGGAATTGCGCTAAGCATTTGCGGAAATTGCATTTACTTCCCGGGTTGGGAAGCGAGAGGACGTGCCTGGGGGATCGGGCCCCCC
>NZ_GL882839.1:89071-92085 GCF_000195655.1 Klebsiella sp. MS 92-3 | reverse complement strand
GGCGGGGGGGGGGGGGGGGGGGGGGCGGGTGATTAGCTACGCAGATCGATAACCATACGGCCGCGGATCTGACCTTGCTCCATCTCTTTGAAGATAGCGTTGATATCTTCCAGCGGACGCAGGGTGACTTTCGGCACCACTTTGCCTTCGGCGGCAAACTGAAAGGCTTCCACCAGATCCTGACGGGTGCCGACCAGCGAACCGACCACTTCGATGCCGTCCAGCACCAGACGCGGAATATCGAGGCTCATCGCCTCCGGCGGCAGGCCCACCGCGACCACGCGGCCACCGGCGCGAACGGCATCCACCGCCGAGTTAAAGGCCGCTTTAGCCACCGCGGTTACTACCGCAGCGTGGGCGCCGCCGGTTTTTTCCTGAATCACTTTCGCCGCATCTTCATTGCGGGAGTTGATGGTCAGGTCGGCGCCCATCGAGGCCGCCAGCTCCAGCTGTCCGTCGTTGACGTCGATAGCGATCACTTTGGCGTTAAACACATTCTTCGCATACTGCAGCGCCAGGTTACCCAGCCCGCCGAGGCCGTAGATGGCGATCCACTGGCCCGGTTTGATGTGGGAGACCTTGACCGCTTTGTAGGTGGTGACGCCCGCGCAGGTGATGCTGCTGGCGGCGGCGGAGTCGAGGCCGTCCGGAACTTTTACCGCGTAGTTGGCGGTGACGATGCACTCCTCCGCCATGCCGCCATCGACGGTATAGCCGGCGTTTTTCACCGAGCGGCAGAGCGTCTCGTTGCCGCTGTTACAGTAATCGCAGTGGCCGCAGCCTTCGAAGAACCACGCCACGCTGGCGCGGTCGCCCGGCTTCAGGGAGGTGACGCCCGGGCCGACTTTTTGTACCACCCCGATCCCTTCATGGCCGAGAATGACGCCGGTTTTATCGCCAAAATCGCCGTTTTTCACGTGCAGGTCAGTATGACACACGCCGCAGCATTCCATTTTCAACAGCGCTTCGCCGTATTCCAGCGGGCGCAGCGTTTTTTCCGTGACGTTAACCTGATGGTCGTGGGTAACAACAGCTGCCTTCATGCCTGTCTCCTTGTGGGGGAATTGATTAACTTAATTAATGCAATAGTACCCAATAAGGATTAGACGCTGAGCGGTAAAATACAAGGCGCTTAGTACAGAATGTGGCTTTTTGCTACAGGGATAGCACAAAATTCAGACAACATCGCTATATTTGGTAGGTAATAATATTGACGCTGAATGGTCATGTTTTTGTCATCACTCGAATCTATTGTTTTGCGCATCAATTTCTTATAACAACAGAGTGATACAACAATGCATCTGGTAAAAACCATCCTCACCGCCGGTCTGCTTTTGTCCGCCGCCGCCCAGGCCCACAATGTGCTGGAATTTCCCCAGCCGGAAAACAACCCGGAAGAATTTTACGCCGTCACTGAGATCCCGACGGGCGGGATCATTAAGTACGAAACCGATGCTAAAACGGGGTTTATCGTCGCCGACCGCTTTCAGTCGATGCCGGTGGCCTACCCGGCGAACTACGGCTCGCTGACCCAGTCGCTGGCCGGGGATGGCGACCCGCTGGACGTGGTGTTTTATACCCGCGCGCCGATGGCCCCGGGCACGCTGATTAAGCTGCGGGCAATTGGTGTGCTGAAGATGATAGACGGCGGTGAGAAAGACGACAAAATCATCGCCGTACCGGCCAGTAAAATTGACCCGACCTACGA
Organism: Klebsiella sp. MS 92-3; assembly: GCF_000195655.1. NCBI lineage: Bacteria > Pseudomonadati > Pseudomonadota > Gammaproteobacteria > Enterobacterales > Enterobacteriaceae > Klebsiella > Klebsiella sp. MS 92-3. The sequence goes on along the minus strand of NZ_GL882839.1, from coordinate 90,377 downwards.
CGACATCAAGACCATCTCCGATCTGCCGAAAATAGAACAGCAGCGGCTGGAGGCCTTCTTCCGGGTCTATAAAGAACTGCCGGAGGGGCGTAAAAAGGTCGAGCTGGCCGGCTTTAATGACGCCGCGGCCGCGAAGCAGGAGATCAAATCGGCCTGGGAGGCCTGGAAGGCGAAGAACCCGCAATAATATTCATCGCGGGCGCTGTCCGGCGCCTGCGGCATTCGCTTTCACGATCCCTATGGCGGCAAAATCACACGTCACACGACAACGCTTATCCCACCATATTGCATCTTGACGCAGGATGAAGGTGATGGTTGTATTGTACAACCATTTCATTTTCTGGACCCGCCGCTATGCCTGATACCCCCTTAATCCAACAGATTCGTACCGCCTCGCGGTTAATGGTGCGCGAGCTGGGCTTTATGAGCACCACGCTGGCCGCCACCCATTATTCACCTTCGGCGGTGCACACCCTGCTTGAGGTATCGATGAGGGGGGAGATGACGGCCGCGCAGCTGGTCACGTTGCTGGGACTGGAAAAATCAAGCGTCAGCCGGATGGTCTCTCGTCTGCTGGCGGCTGGTGAGCTGGAGGAGCGTCCTTGCGCGGAGGATGCGCGCGCGAAATCACTCGCCCTGACGGCAAAGGGGCACGATACGGTGGCGAAAATTAACGCCTGGGGTACCCGTCAGGTGGTGGAGGCGTTAGACCATCTGGATGAGACGCAGCAGCAAACTGTCGCCACTGGACTGGCGGCCTATGCCCGGGCGCTGGCGCAGTGTCGGGATAGCGCGCTCGCGGATACGGCTCCGCAAATTTCGCTGATGACCGGCTACCAGCCGGGGATGATCGGCCGGATAGCCCAGATGCACGGGGAGTATTACGCCCGTCATCATGACTTTGGCGCTTTTTTTGAAGGCAAGGTCGCCAGCGGCGTAGCGGAATTTGCCACCCGGCTCTCCTCCCCGGCCAACCAGATCTGGCTGGCGATCCGCGAAGGGAAAATCGTCGGCTCGCTGGCTATCGATGGCGAGGACCTCGGCCAGCAGGAGGCGCATTTGCGCTGGTTCATTCTCGATGACAGCTGCCGGGGAAGCGGCATTGGCAGGCGGCTCCTCAGCGAGGCGATGGCTTTCTGCGATAGTCGCCAGTTTAGCGCGGTGCAGCTGTGGACCTTTAAAGGGCTGGACGCGGCCCGCAAACTGTATGAATCCTTTGGCTTCACTTTAATCCGCGAATGGCAGGGGGAGCAGTGGGGAAAGGTAATGACCGAGCAACAATTTACCCGGTCCGGAAACAACCCCC
>NZ_GL882839.1:81857-88946 GCF_000195655.1 Klebsiella sp. MS 92-3 | reverse complement strand
GGGGGGGGGTGGGGGGACATGGAGATTACGTCAGTTGGTTAAGCAGGCGGGCAATCTCCTCTTGCCACTGTGCCTGCAGTGACGGCTTTTGATGTTTTGGCTTGCGGGCCATGTCGTCAGCCAGCCACTGCTCCAGGTCAATCAGCCGCGCCAGCAGCGCCTCCTCATCATCGTCAGCCCCGGCGGGTGTACTTTGCAAAGCGATCCGACTGTCCGGGGCGGGCGCCACGGCCTGCAGACGGGCATAGACCTCCTCCAGGCTGTGCCACTCCGTTAGCCCGGCGCTGTCAATCAGCCAGAAGCGGTTACAGCTTTCGCTAATCAGCTGGCGGTCATGACTGACCAGCAGCACGCCGCCGGGGTAATCACGCAGCGTCTGCGCCAGCGCCGCTTTACCCTCCATATCAAGATGGTTGGTGGGTTCATCCAGCAGCAGCAGACTGTAGCGCGCCAGCGACAGGCCAACGAACAGCAGCCGCGATCGCTCGCCGCCGCTGAGGGTGCTGACCTTCTGTCTATGTCTCGCCCAGCCAAACCCGGCGGCGATCAGCGCCCGTTTACGGGTGTCCGCCGACGGGGCAAACGGCGTCAGGGCCTCGAGCAGGCTGGCCTCGTCCGGCAACTGCGCCAGCGTCTGGTCATAGTAGCCGGGGTGCAACCGGGGATGCAGGCGCAGCCCCGGGAGAGGCGATGCCTTGTTCATCTGCTGCCACAGCAGGCGCAGCAGGGACGATTTGCCGCCGCCATTACGTCCCATGATGGCCACGCGATCGCCGCTGCGCAGGCGCGCCACGCCGGTGGTGAAGAGGGATGGCTGACCCGGCGCGGGCGAGACGGGAAGGGTGTCCATCTCCAAAAGGCGGTCGGCCGGCAGGGCGTCCCCCTGTAACACCAGGCGCCACGGCGGGCCGACGCTGAGCTCGGTCTGCTCGTCTTTCAGGCGGGCGACCTGCTTCTCCATCTGTTTGGCTTTGCGGGCGAGATCTTCATTGTCATAGACCCGACCCCAGGTGGCCAGCCGCCGGGCGCTGGCGCTGACCCGGTCGATCTCTTTTTGCTCCGCCTTATGACGTAACGCGGCGCTTTCATCCTGCTCCTGCAGTGCCTGACGGGCAGCGCTGCAGGGCAAGGCGAAGCAATGTAGCGTCTGGTCACGGAGGATCCAACTCGCATTAGTTACAGCATCCAGTAAGGTGTTGTCGTGTGACACCAGTACAAAGCTCCCCTGCCAGGTTTGCAGGAAGCTTTCCAGCCACAGCAGGGTGGGCAGATCGAGATGGTTGCCCGGCTCATCCAACAAGAGCAGATCAGGCTGGCGGATCAGCGCCCGGGCCAGCAGCAGACGCGTGTGCTGGCCGCCACTCAGGGTGGCGGTCTGCTGCTCCATCACCGCCGGGGTAAAGCCCATCTGCGCCAGCAGGCGCTCGGCCAGCCAGCGCTGTGCTTCCCGCGCGTCGGCGGGTAATGGGGCCAGCACCGCCTGCAGCAGCGACTGCGTATGCAGCGCCTCCGGCAGATGCTGTTCAACGCGGGCCATCAGACACTGACCGGCGAGCGAGACGCTGCCCGAGGTGGGCGCGAGGGTGCCGTCCAGCACTTGCAGCAGGGTGCTTTTGCCGCAACCGTTATGGCCGATGAGACCGATCCGGTCGCCTTTCTTCAGGGTGAAGGAGAGGGAGTTAAACAGCGGCCCAAAAGCCGTCTCCACGTGGAGCGCATGGGCAGTTAGTAATGTACTCATAGTCAACTTACTCAAGAGTTACAGGCATGCAAATGCCTCGTCAAAACTCGCTGACGATAACCCGGTAAGCCGGAGAGAAGGGATTGCGTGAAGGGTCTTCGCTCAAGCCATAGTTATCGCAGCACGATACCGATAACGCTTGAGCTGGCGCAATTGCCTAAGGCATGTGAAACAATAAACATTTCACAATACAGCATGGGGGGCCTCCTTTTTTATTCAGTAAGTGGATGGGTGATGGCAGTGTAGTGGGGAAAGGGAAAGCGCGCCAGTGACAAAACTGGCAGGGGGCCCCGCCAGCTGTCACCTGCGCCGCCTTTGTCTACGATGCCGGGTTGGCGCAGAGGGCTTATGTGTTTGCCAGAACATGGTTGCAGAACCATTTTTTTGCTGGCTCATTTACGGTGCCTCCACAGGGACGGTGGCGATCGGGCGGGCAATCATGATTGCCGTTTCACTGAGCGCATTCAGATCGCTTACCTGAGTACACTGGCGGGCCATGACCTGCGGATCGCCGTCCGGAAACCAGCCCTCATTGAATGACAGGGTGTAAAACTGGGTATGCCGCTTGACTTCACAGCGCCAGGCGCGGCCAAGATTGTTTCTGTCGATAAGCCAGCGGGGATCTTTCGCTTCAACAAAAATTTCATATTTAGAGGGTTGAGTGACATGTCGATCTGAATTAGTTTTGCTCCAGAAAATGGCAGTGTAAGAAATGTTGTGTTTACCGTACTGAATACTGGCATCCCGACCCGGGGTGACCTCCGGGTGGAGGAAAATAAATATCCCGGCGGCAATCAGTACCATCAGCGGTAATATAGGATGCTGTATCGGCCGCCAGGGGATTTTACGTACCGCCAACAGCCAGACCAGGGTAATAATAAACACGTAGAGCAGAGCGAAGAAAAATTTACTCGGTTCATAGATGACGACATCCACCAGATCGCCGGTGGCGGGCTGATACTGTTCCGCCCGCGGGGTGAGCATCCACATATCGCCGCTGAAGAGGCACATTCCGGTGATGATGGCGATACCTCCGATAAGAAACAAGACAATACGGATCAGAATCGCATTCGCTTTATTCGCGCCAGGGGTTAATTTTAGCATTTCACATTCCGTTGTGAGGGGGTGAGAAACAACTATTTTGCACAGCGGAGGGCGCGCGGCAAATGCTATCCGTTTTATATTTTTACGATGAATGTATATAGGCGGAAAAAACGTTTCTGTGGCGGGAGGTATTATTCTGACGTTATTAAAACCCGGGCCGATATGTCGACCCGGTGAGCGTGATTAAATCGAGGTGCGGCGATAATTGCGATATTCCGGTAGCCAGAAATTATCGCTGATCGCTTGCAGCAGCGCTTCAGCGGAAGTTTTCACCGCCACGCCTTGCTCCTGGGCCACCTTGCCGACCGCGAAGGCAATTGCCCGTGAGACGGTCTGGATATCCTTCAGCTCCGGCAGCACCGGACCTTCGCCGTTGTTGACCAGCGGCGAGTGCTGCGCCAGGGTTTCGCTGGCAGCCATCAGCATCTCGTCGGTGACCCGCGACGCGCCGGAGGCGATCACCCCCAGTCCAATACCCGGGAAGATATAGGAGTTATTGCACTGGGCGATGGGATACTGCTTGCCTTTCACGGTAACCGGGGAGAATGGACTGCCGGTGGCGACCAGCGCCTCGCCGTCGGTCCAGCTCAGGATATTCTGCGGCGTCGCTTCCACCCGTGAGGTTGGGTTGGAGAGCGGCATCACGATCGGCCGCGGGCAGTGCTTGTGCATCTCGCGGATAATCTCTTCCGTGAACAGTCCCGGCTGACCCGAGACGCCGATCAGGATGTTCGGCTTCACGTTGCGCACTACTTCCAGCAGGGACAGCGCCTCGCTGGTGGTATCCCAGCTCTGCAGCTGCTCACGCTTTTGCACCAGCTTGTTCTGGAACGGTAGCAGATTAGGCATGCCGTCGGTTAACAGGCCGAAGCGGTCAACCATAAACACGCGCTGGCGGGCCTCTTCTTCACTGAGTCCTTCGCGGACGATCTGGGCGATAATCTGTTCAGCGATACCGCAGCCGGCCGAACCCGCGCCGAGAAAGACGATTTTTTGCTCGCTCAGCTGGCTTCCGGCGCCGCGGCTGGCGGCGATCAGCGTCCCGACGGTCACCGCCGCGGTGCCCTGAATATCGTCGTTAAACGAGCAGATTTCATTGCGGTAGCGGTTGAGCAGCGGCATGGCGTTCTTTTGCGCAAAATCTTCAAACTGCAGCAGCACGTCCGGCCAGCGGGCCTTAATCGCCTGGATCACGTCGTCAACGAACTGATAGTACTCGTCGTCGGTAATGCGTGGGTGGCGCCAGCCCATATACAGCGGATCGTCGAGCAGCTGCTGGTTGTTTGTTCCGACGTCCAGCACGATTGGCAGGGTGTAAGCCGGGCTGATGCCGCCGCAGGTGGTGTACAGCGACAGTTTACCGATCGGGATCCCCATTCCGCCGATTCCCTGGTCGCCGAGGCCGAGAATGCGCTCGCCATCGGTGACCACAATCACTTTCACGTTGTGGTTCGGGACGTTCTGCAGGATGTCGTCAAGGTTATGGCGATTCTGGTAGGAGATAAAGACGCCGCGGGCGCGACGATAGATCTCGGAGAACCGTTCGCAGGCCGCGCCTACCGTCGGGGTATAGATAACCGGCATCATCTCTTCAAGGTGGTTGCCGATCAGGCGATAAAACAGGGTTTCGTTGGTGTCCTGGATGTTACGCAGATAAATATGTTTGTCGATTTCAGTTTTGAATCCCTGATACTGGATCCAGGCGCGTTCCGCTTGCTCTTCGATAGTTTCAACCACTTCCGGCAGCAGGCCGAGCAGGTTGAAATTGCTGCGCTCTTCCATACTGAAGGCGCTTCCCTTGTTGAGCAGGGGGAATTCAAGCAGAACGGGACCCGCGTAGGGGATGTACAGGGAACGGTTTTTCTTATGGGTAAATTGCATCGCACTAACTCCTTGATCATGACCACAGTCCCGGCGCGGCGATAAGCGAAGGGCGGGTGGAAAGCAGCGGGCAGAGTATAGAGCAGAAGGTCTTCAAGCGGGTAAACAAGCAGTCAATTGCCATAAAAAAACACCATCCTGGCAACAGGACGGTGTTGTTTATCATCACTCAGGCTGAAAATTAACCACCGCGGCGTTTGCGGCCGGTAGCATGGATGTGGTTGATGGTGGTTTCTTCATCGCCTTCCAGCACCACTTTTTTCTGCCGGGAAAGCTTATAGTTCAGACCGAGAAGATGACGTGCCTGATGGTTCGATTTCATTCTGACTCCTTTATCCTGTTCTGGTTTCAAGGGCAAACCCGGTAATGACCGGATGAAATGTAACCCAAAGTCGGCCGCGCGTTTTTTGTGCGGCCACAGGTAGGGTGGTCCATTTTCTCGGTAATAGCAACCCTGGGGAGCCAGATTAAGAACAGTCCTCCTTGCGCGCCGCAGGGGTCACCACTTCATCTCACCGGTATTAACTTTGGCGCTTAACTCCAGCGAGCTGGTCTCCGCCAGGCCCGGCCACTGTGCCTCCATCGCCTTGATCACCCCGGCCGAATCCGAATGCGTCTTCAGCGCCTGCTCGAACTGCTGGAGATAAGTTTTTGTAAAGCGCACCGCGCTGTCTCCCTCCGGCGGGGTGCCGAGATAATGGCCCGGGATCACCCGCTGCGGGTGCAGGGCGATCATCTGGTCCAGCGTATTACGCCATTGCTGACGACTGGCCGGCGTCTGGGTGTCGGCGGTCCAGAGATGCATACCCCACGCCACGCCGGTGCCGCCGAGGATCGTTTTGTTCGCCCGGATCCAGACGAACGCCGCGTAGTCATGCGGCTGCATGATGGTCACTTTCTCGCCATCGATGGTAAAGCTGTTGGCCTCCAGCGCCTGCGGGACATACACCTGCGTCGGCGCGCCGTCTTTCATTTGCGGGCCCCAGTACGCCAGTTTGGCCGCTTTGGTGGCTGCAATATGTTTGACGACCTCCGGCGTGGCGACCACCTCCGCCTGTGGGAAGGCTTTTACCAGCGGCTCAAGACCAAAATAGAAATCCGGATCGCCAGAGGTGATCACAATCCGCGATAGCGGTTTGCCGTTTTTCTTGATCATCTCCACCAGCTTTTCCCCATCTTTGACGCTGAACTGCGCGTCGAAAAGTACCGCTTCATGCGGACCGGAAACGAGGGTCGAGTTGACGGCAAAAAGTCCTTTTTCCTGCGGGTTGTAAGTTTGCAGCGTCAGAGGCGCCGCGAAGACCGCGCCGCTGAACAGGGCGGTAGCAACAGCAAGGGCAGATAATTTCATGATTTATTCTCAGTAACAGGGGAATGCGTTCCATTGTACGGATTTCGCTATTTGATAGAATTCCTGAAACAAGAGATGCTGAGTTTCATAAAGCGTGCAGATCAGGGGGAGTGATGGACAGGGTGATTGCTGCGCAGGTGTATCTGCGCATCTGCGAGCTGGGAAGTCTTAGCGCCGCGGCGCGGGCGCTGGGGATGTCGCGCCCGATGGTGAGCCGCTATCTGGAACAAATGGAGAGCTGGGCCGGCGCCCGGCTGATCCATCGCTCAACCCGGCGGCTGACGCTGACCCCGGCCGGGGAGAAGGTATTGCTCAAGACCCGCGGTTTGACGCGGATCGCCGATGAAATCGCCGGCGAGCGTCAGCGGGCCGATCCCAGCGGCACATTGCGCGTCGCCTGCGCGCACTTTACCGCCATGCAGCTAATCTCCCCGCTGCTACCGGACTTTCTCGCCCGCTATCCACTGCTGCGCCTGGAGCTGGATATCAATAACCATCCGGTCAGCCTGATCGGCGAGCGTATCGACGTGGCCATTCGCATTACCGACAACCCGGAGGCGGGGGCCATCGCTCGTCGCCTCGGAGTGTGCCGTTCGCTGCTCTGCGCCGCGCCGGGCTGGATGCGCCAGCATGGCCCATTGACGACGCCCGACGATCTGCAACGACATAACTGCCTGCTATACAGCCATTTCGCCAGCCAGCACTGGCAGTTCAGCGATGCGCAGGGGCGGGAAGCGTCGGTGGCGGTGGACGGTAATCTGAGCGCAGGGATATCTTCATTGCTGCTGGAGGCGGCGGTTGCCGGGTGCGGCATTGCGATGCTTCCCGAACTGGAGGCCCGGGGCGCGATTGCCAGCGGCACGCTGGAGGTGGTGCTTCCGGAGTGGACGCCGAAGGCGTTGAGCGTTTACGGCATCTATCTTTCCCGCGACTACCAACCTGACGGATTACCGCTATTTCTTGATGCGCTGCAGAGGCGTCTGGGAGAGGAGACTGGCCACGGCTGAGTCTT
>NZ_GL882839.1:81266-81715 GCF_000195655.1 Klebsiella sp. MS 92-3 | reverse complement strand
CCCGCGGGTAGGCTGACGTTGAGCTTTATTCGTTGCCCCACTGATTAAGGAAATTAGCGATATCGTCAATGCGGTCTTCGTTAATGGCCGCCTCGCGGGCCATTTCTCGCTGCGCCTCTTCGTCAATCTCTTCGTTATTAGTTAACCGCGCAATCAGCAGTTGGAAATAGCGCGCCAGCGCATCGCGCTCTTCATCCTTTACCGGCGCAGCCGCTTCGGTCTCGTATTCGTCCACGATGTCATAAAATTTCAGGGGGATGTCATTACTCATCTGTCGTCCTCAGGGGTGGCGTCGGGGCCAGGGTTAGCGCACAGCGGCGGGCGAACATCATAGCATGCGGCCAGAGTAGCGGAGTGGAGGAAAGAAAAAATTGCCGCAACCGGGAGGCGAGGGGCCAGTATATAGCCGCAAGGGTTGGCCGGGAAAATACCGGCGCGGGGGGGGGGGG
>NZ_GL882839.1:72841-81137 GCF_000195655.1 Klebsiella sp. MS 92-3 | reverse complement strand
GCTGGCGCGCGTCGGTATGCCGGGAGGCTTAGACCACACCATCCCCGCCGTCAGAACACCACACCTGTCCGGAGGTATATGAGCAGGCATCGGATGCCAGGGTGACATACAGCGGGGCGATCTCTACCGGTTGCCCCGGGCGCCCCATCGGCGTGTCTTTGCCAAACTGTTTCACCTTCTCGTCCGGCTGGCCGCCGCTGGATTGCAGCACCGTCCAGTAAGGGCCAGGCGCTACGGCGTTTACGCGAATGCCTCGTTTCGCCACCTGTTTAGCCAGCGATTTAGTGAAGATCGCGAGACAGGCTTTGGTCTGCGCATAATCGAGCAGGATCGGGCTGGGTTTATACGCCTGCACCGAGGTGGTATTGATAATCGCGCTTCCGGCCTGAAGGTGAGGCAGTGCGGCGCGGGTGATCCAGAACGGCGCGTAGACGTTGGTTTTGAAGGTAGCGTCGAAATCTTCGGTAGTGAGTTCCTCAAGGGTTTCACAGTATTGCTGACGCCCGGCGTTATTAACCAGGATGCTCAGACCTCCCAGCTGTTCCACCGCGTCGGCCACCAGCGACTGGCAGAAGGATTCTGAGCGAATATCACCCGGGAGGGCGACCGCGGTGCGCCCTTCGGCTTTGATCAGGGCGATAACTTCATCCGCATCCTTTTGCTCTTCGGGCAGATAGTTTATCGCGACGTCGGCGCCTTCGCGGGCAAAGGCGATCGCCACCGCACGGCCAATACCGGAGTCGCCGCCGGTAATTAACGCTTTCTTACCGGCCAGTCGTCCGGAGCCGGAGTAGCTGGTTTCACCGTGGTCCGGGGATGGCTCCATTTCCGCATCCAGACCCGGCGGGGTTTGTTCTTGCTCCGGGAACTCCGGACGTGGAGCCGTCTCTTCTGGCAACATGGAGGTGGGTAACTTCTTCATTGGCGGTTTTTCATCTTGCATAGTCATCTCCTTCAGACAGAACGGGCCAGCTCTAAGAATAGGTCAGCTTCTCCTGGCGACAGACCCTGGATGACTCGCAACATCGCAGTCAATGGCCAATCGTAGGCGTAACGGTATGCCTTAACCGACTGATCCTTGGCGTATTTCGGGGGATAGCGTTGCGTTATTATTGCTGACGTTAAATTAGGATTATTCCATCCTTAATCAAGGGCCAAGGGCTATTTTCGTAACGCGCATGATCTTTTTCTCAAGTTACGATGAAGGTGCTGCATGAATAAACGATGAAGATGTTCATTAGCAAACCATGGTCTATAAGGTAATACCTCTTTAGGGGTAACATTTCTGGATATTGTGTTCCGCGAGATAAAGAAATATTTATTCATTAAATTGTTTGCATTTTTTTACAAACGGCCGTTGGACGTTTCTGTTTTACCCGCCGGTGAACATAACCTACGTCAAATAAAGGAGTTGTGTGAGGTATATTTTATCTTACCGCTTCGTTAGTAAAGCTTTATTTTGTCAGTGCGCGGATGGGTATCTGAAATTAATTTGACTCCTGCAGGCATTCCTCTAGTGTTAGATATCGAGGGCGATGATTTGTAACAGGGTCATTTTCCATTTACCAACCGATATTGATCAAACCAAAGGTGAAAATTATGGCAGAGCATAGAGGCGGTTCAGGTAATTTTGCAGAAGATCGTGAGAAAGCATCCGAAGCCGGGCGTAAAGGCGGACAGCACAGCGGCGGGAACTTTAAAAATGATCCTGAACGTGCATCCGAAGCCGGTAAGAAGGGTGGTAAGAACAGTCATGGCGGCGGCCGTAAATCCGGTGACAGCTAGCGACTGATGAGCTGTGACGCCGACAAATCGGCGTTGAGACAAAACCTGTGGGCCAGATGGTCCGCAGGTTTCTGCATATTCAGGGTTTATTTATCTATAACGACATTCATTATCCGCGATGTGGGGAAACTAAAAGGTGAGGAGGAAATCGCCGCATCACTAGCAATTAAAGACGGCCGCAGCGGCAATAAATTAGCCGGACGGTAAAGACAGAAAATAACGGAACGGGACAATACGCAACGCTGTTTTCTTTTTTATGCTTAGGCAAAAGAAAGACATTTTCAGCGTAAGGTTTAGCGCCTGACGCAGCGGTCAGAGCGTCGATAAAATGGTCGCTCAATATTGTTCGGTCCTAAGGTAATAAAATGAAGTTGACGCCAGTGTTTATTAAGCGCTGTCATCTTGTCGCCGCCGTTATGTAGGTGGGTCTGGCGATACCCTCGTTAATCTGGTGGAAAGACAGCGTACTGTGGGTCATTCTCATCAGTATTTATGCCAATATTGTTGGCCATTTATCCGGATATAGCGCAGCGCGAGCTGACCAGGCGGCGGAAGAGAGTGAAGATTCCACGTCAAAATAAAAGGTTAATGATCAGAGGTGTATATGACGGATATTGAAAATTATCACAACTGGCTTCGCGATGCGCATGCCATGGAAAAACAGGCTGAGTCGCTGCTGGTGGCCACCATCAGACGCCTCGATAATGAACCGCAGTTACGCACCCGCCTTGAACAACATCTCTATGAAACCCGACGGCAATTGTCCGCCCTGCAGGATATCATCGCCCGCAACCATATTTCCCGCTCTGCGCTGAAGGATGCGATGAGCCGGGTGGCGGCGTTAGGACAGACCATTGGCATCATGCTGCCCGGTGATGAGGTTATTAAAGTGATTATCACTGCCTACGTTTTTGCCCATTTTGAGGTCGCCTGCTATACCGCTTTATTAACGGCGGCGAAAAGAGTAGGCGACCACAGCGCGATGCATACGCTGGAGGGTATCCTGGCTGAAGAGAGAGGAATGGCTGATTGGCTGCTCCATTATCTGCCAGCGCTGACCGGGCAATATCTTATGGATACCGATATGCCTGGCGTTGAGGCCGGGCATTAAGCCGCCGGAGAACACTATGGTCAAACGGCAAACCATCGCGCTCCTCGCCGCCGAGGAACAGGTTCCGCTGGTATTAACCGCCAGGCAGCAGGCGCTGGTGGACGCGGTAGCGAACAGGATGCTACCAGCGGAACGCAATCCCGTATCGCCTGTCGGCAAAACGCGCGCGAAGGCCAGGGCGGGGTCCGGATCGCGCTGAGGCGGCTGACAGGGACGGACAGAACGCGAGGTGAGAGTGATGCAACGGGAAGAGTGGTTTCACAGAGCGGTCATCTATCAGGTTGACAGTTCGCTCTTTTATGATGCCAATGGCGATGGTTTTGGCGATCTCGCGGGCATTCGCCAAAAGCTACACTACATTCGCAGCCTCGGAGCGACGGTGCTCTGGCTAACTCCGTTCTATCTCACTCCTCTGCAGGATGATGGCTATGATATCAGCGATCATCTGCAGCCCGATCCGCGGTTCGGCACTATCGCTGACGTGATTGAGCTGATTGCCCGCGCCCGCGAGCTGGGACTGCGGGTGATCGTTGAGCTGGTGATCCAGCACACCTCCGCGCAGCACCCGTGGTTCCAGGCGGCGCGACGCGATCCCCGGTCGCCGTGGCGGCCGTATTATCTGTGGGCCGATCGGCCGCCGGAAAACGACGATCCTCCCATGTTTCCCGGCGTTGAGGAGAGCGTCTGGCGCTGGGACGAACAGGCTGGGCAATATTATCGCCACATGTTTTATCACCACGAGCCCGACCTGAATCTCGCCCATCCGCCGGTGATCGCTGAAATCGAAAACATTATCACCTTCTGGCTGCAGGCTGGGGTGTCTGGCTTTCGTCTCGATGCCGCGTCACATCTGGTCAAGCAGGCCGGAAAGGGCGACGAGACGCGCGGCTACCCGCTGCTGACCCATCTCCGGCAGGTTGTACAGCGCCTCAATCCCGATGCGATACTCCTGGGTGAAGTGGACGTCGCGGTAGAAGATTACCGTCATTATTTCGGCCAGGGCGATCGGCTGCAGATGGTGCTTAATTTCTGGCTTAACAAATACCTCTACCTCAGCCTGGCGCAGCAGCGCGCCGCGCCGGTGGTGAAGGCCCTGCAGGCGATGGTGACCCCGCCGGACGGGTGCTGCTTCGTCAACTGGCTGCGCAACCATGATGAACTGGATCTTGAGGGGATTGGCGAGCGCAACAAGCGCCAGATTATCCGCACCTTTGCCCCTGATAAATCGATGTCCGTTTACCAGCGCGGCGTACGCCGAAGACTGGCGCCGATGCTGGACAGCGATACCCGACGCATAGCGTTAGCCCATGCTATCCTGCTGGCGCTGCCCGGCGTGCCGGTGATGCGCTATGGCGACGAGATTGGCATGGGTGACGATCTCTCCTTACCGGAGCGCTACGCGGTCAGAACGCCGATGCAGTGGTCAGCCGCGGCCAACGCCGGCTTTTCCCGGGCGGCGCGGGATGATTTGCCGGTAAAACCGGTGGCCAGCGGGCGGTTCCGCTATCAACGGATCAATGTCGAAACGGCGCTGCGCCATCCCAGGTCGCTGCTGCATCGGGTACGCAATATGGTATTGGCGCGCACGGAATATACTGAACCGGGATCCCTCCCTTTTACTCTCCTTACTCTAAAGCCCGACGCGGTGCTGGGCTTGCTCTATCGCAGCGAATCGCGGGAGGTACTGATGCTGGCCAACTGCAGCCAGCAGGCGGTAGAGGTCCTGCTCCCGCCGCTGGCCGAGGGCTACTGGAGCCCAATTCTGGAAGATAAGCTCTATCAGGATGGCCTGCACGGCGGGAAAGATGCGCGGCTGGCACTCTCCGGGTATGGTTACCGTTGGTTCAGCCGCAGCCTGAGTTAGCGCCGTTTTCCGGAACGACGGAACAACGCCCGCAGCGCCATCGTCGCCACCGCTACCCCGACGCCGGCGGCGACTTTACCCGGGAGATCGGCGCTGATGGTGACTGCTTTACGCCGTGCGCCATCGTTAAAGGGGCCGTGGCCCGGATGATTGCCGCGCACCGGCGTGAACAGGTCGTCCTGTTGGTCTGACGACTTTGGCTGACCGGTAAACTGTCCCTCCCACGCTTTTTTCACCATCAGCCGATCGAGCAGGCGAGGGAAGAAGACCTGGCCGAGGATCGACTGGATGGTGCTTTTTCCGACCCACAGCTCGTTGACCGGGCGCTGGATGACGCTGTAAATAGCCTCGGCGGCGACTTCCGGCTGATAGACCGGGGGCACCGGCTGCATGGCCTGATCCATTTTGTTTCGCGCCCAGCCAAACTGGGCGGTGTTCATCCCCGGCAGTTGCACCATGGTCAACTGGATGTGGCTTTTCTCATGCATCAGTTCGGTTCGCACGGCATCGGTAAAGCCGCGGATCGCCGCTTTCGCTCCGCAGTAAGCCGACTGCAGTGGGATTGAACGCCAGGCCAGCGCCGAGCCGGCCTGAATAATCACCCCCCGATCCCGGGGGATCATGACCTCCAGCGCCGCGCGGGTGCCGTTCACGTACCCGAGATAGGTCACCTCCGTCACCCGGCGAAACTCCTCCTCGCTCATCTGACGAAAGGGCGCCAGCACGGTGGTCATGGCGTTGTTGATCCAGACGTCGATTGCCCCGAGGGTGGTTTCCACCTCGGCGGCGGCGCGCTGCAGCGCCCCGGCATCGACGACATCGGCGCTAATAGCCAGCGTTTTAATGCCAAACCGTTCACAGGCCTGTCGCGTCTCCTGTAAACCCGTTTCGTCTCGGGCGATCAGCGCCACGTGATATCCAGCGCGGGCGAAACGCAGCGCGGTAGCTTTGCCCGCTCCCGCGGTTCCACCGGTAATAACCATCACAGACATAGTGACCTCATTATGTTTTGGCTTTCACAATATTGACTGTACGGATCGGTTAATTATTTCTCACCAATGGCAATGACGAGGTGGGAAATATCCTGGAATAAGCGCAATGTGAATCAGGCGGCATCTCCTGGTTAGTTTCGGCAGATCCTACATACTTCGGCGAAGGCGTTCTATAATTTGTAGGATCCCTGACAACCAGCGAGGAGGAAAAATGTTAATGTTGAACGTTGTTAACGGTGAAAAAGAAGAGGATGACGCCACTCGCGCTCCGGAATCAGGTGATAAACAACCGGAGCGTGATAAATAGCGAAGCCGATACTATTCCTGCTCAGGAATAATGGATATCTGGCCGTTACGCTCGAGAATAGCGAATTTGATCGCTTTCAATTCATAAATGCCATGGTGCTGCCTGGCCGCCAGCAGGATATCATCGACAGAGATATTGACGAGCTTAATCTTCTCGTCGATGACAGCACCATTTTCCACCACGATAACCGGCGTACCATCGAGAAAATTTTCTGCCTGAGCAAATTTTTTCTTAATATAGCCGAACAAAATATCAATACTAACCAGGGTGACGATAGTCAGCATCGACCCGGTAACCGAATAGTCTGTGCTGAGCATCGCCTGCTGGGTGGCTTCGCTGATAATCAGCAACAGTATCAGGTCAAAGTTGGTTAATTGCATCAGGGTTCTTCTGCCGGCAATCTTAAAAATAATCAACAAGATCAGATAGATTGCTGCGGCTCTAAGGACCATTTCCATAGCGACTCCTACGGATAGACAAACTGCTGCCAGGTTACAGAATAGCGATCGTTAACTACCGCCTGCAGAGAGATATTACCGGCCGTTTTTGGGGTAACGGCTAACCACACAGATATCGGTGAAGGCGGGTTCGACCGCTGATAGACGAGATGTAATTTCCCGTCGGCGCTATACATTTTATCCGGCTGCGGACGGATATCACCGATCTGGTAGCGGGTTAATAACGGGGCGGCGAAGCTGATAATGGTGTCGCTGGCCGTATCCGGTTTAATCTGAATATTAAGCTCGGTTTCACTCATCAGCCTGGCATAGCGCTGATAATCGACGCTTAATTCGCCTCCGCCGGTTTCCCGGTGTGCTTCACTGAAATAACCGGAGGACCACAGGCCGCTTAACGCGGTAAGAATGATGAGACTCAAAACAATTATCCCATAGCGGCGGAAACGATATTCAAAGCGTAAGGAGCGTTCATTCTCATCGACGATAGGACAAGGCTGTTGATTCTTAATCATTAATATTTTCCTCGCGTTTCGTTTCGCCAGGAGCGTAACGATAAGGACATTCTTATATTAGACGATATCAGAACAATTGACTTTGTAAAAATGGCCAGCCTCAGCCAGGCTTTATTCTCATCGTCAGCAAAAAACGGAGGCATGATGAAAAAACTAGCATTGGCCATGGCCTGTCTGTTTGCCGTAGGTGTCGCGCAGGCGGACGATAAGGGAGGGTTTAGCCAGGATGCCGCGCCGCCGCCGCCGCACAAACTCGATGACGGCTATCGCGGCGTCGAGGATGGCCGGATCATGACCGTTGAGCAGGCGAAAACCATGCACGATGGCGCGACCGTTTCGCTGCGCGGCAATCTGCTCAAGCGGCAGGGAGATGACCGTTATCAGTTTCGTGATAAAAGCGGCATCATCACCGTTATTATCCCGGTCGCCGCGTTTAACGAACAACACGTAGAGCCAGACGATCTGGTCAATATCAACGGCAGTCTGGATCGCAAAATGACGCCGCCGGTCGTGCGAATCGATCGTCTGCTCAAGCAGTCGCCTAAGTAAGCGGAGCACGTCGATATGAGCACCTTTTCTCACTCGCAAGACGAAGAGCGCGGTAAGCAACCTGCCCGTGAGGCGCCCGGGGAGCAGGGCGAAGTTCCGCGTAAACGGGACGACAGCAAGGATGACAAATCCGATCCCTGGCATCCGCAGGATGGCCGATAGCGTCACCAACGACACGAAAACCAGGGGAACGTGGGAGCCAGAGGCTGCAAAAAGACGCAGCTTCGGCATCACGCACTATACTTTTTTTTCGACATCACTACAGGAGGAATCAAATGGCGATTCATAAGAAAGGGCTAGCGCACTGGGAAGGCGACCTGAAGCATGGCAAAGGCACCGTGTCGACAGAAAGCGGGGCGCTGAGCCAGCAGCCCTACGGATTTAACACCCGTTTTGAGGGGGTGAAGGGCACCAACCCTGAGGAGCTGATCGGCGCTGCACATGCCGCCTGCTTTTCGATGGCCCTGTCGCTGATGCTCAGCGAAGAGGGATATACCGCAACGTCCATTGACACTACCGCAGTGGTCACCCTCAATAAAACCGACGGCGGCTTTGCGATTACCGATATCGCGCTGCAAAGCCAGATCGTCCTGCCGGACGTGTCTCCGGCGGCGTTCGATGAGATCATCCAGAAAGCGAAAGCAGGCTGCCCGGTATCGCAGGTGCTGAAGGCCAACATTACCCTCGATTACCAGCTGAATCCGTAAGCCGTCGTTGC
>NZ_GL882839.1:60989-72742 GCF_000195655.1 Klebsiella sp. MS 92-3 | reverse complement strand
CCCCCCCCCCCCCCCCCCGCCCCCCCCGCCGGGCGGGGGCCGCGCGGCGGGCGGGCTGTCTTTCCGCAATATCTCTCCCAATGCTGTCCAACAGTGGTATCTTTTGTCCTTTAGTTGCACGTAAGGGATACTATCATGATCGGCATTCGCCGGATGATCGAGGCGCAGGTGCTCGGCCTGACCGGCATGGCGCTAAAAGAGATCGACTTTGAACGACCCAAAGGAGAGCCGGGGCTGTTTGGTCCCCAGTCGGCCATCTGGCAGGTGCACGGCGATTTTACCTCGATGCTCTGCGGCGGCATTAGCGCGCTGTTGCTGCAGATGCTGCATCCTCTGGCGCTGGCCGGCGTCTGGGATCACTCTCGTTTTCGCGAGGATATTTTGGGCCGCCTGCGCCGCACCAGCCAGTTTATTTCTGCCACCACTTTTGCCACTACCCCCGACGCCGAACGGCTAATCGCCAAAGTACAGGGGATCCATCAGCGGATCGCCGGGGTGGATAAGGACGGAACCCCGTATCAGGCGAGCGACCCGGCGCTGTTAACCTGGGTGCACGTCGCCGAGTGCAGTCGCTTTATGGCTTCCCACCTGCGCTACAAGCGGACGGTGGTCAGTCCCGAGCGCCAGGAGGACTATTTTCGTGAGTCGGCGGAAATCGCCCGGCGGCTGGGGGCTCGGGATATCCCTCAGACACCGCAGGAGGTGGCGGACTATCTCGAGGCGATGCGCCCGCGACTGCGCTGCGACGAACGTACCCGGGAGGTAGCCGAGGTGCTGCTCTCCACCCGTCTGCCGGGGCGGATGAGCCAGCCGGTCGGCCGGGTGATGATGAACGCAGGAATTGACCTCCTGCCGGAATGGGCGCAGGAGATGCTGGGATTGTCGCTCACGCCGCTGCAGCGGCGCACGACGCGCCTGATGGTGCATGGCGTGGCCCGCGTACTGCGCGCCTCGGTACGCAACGGCGCCTGGCATTGCGCCATGCGCCGGATGACGGAGGCGTGATTCAGTTCGCTTGGCCCAGGTGACCGGCAATCAGCGCCTGCAGACTGCCATCTGCCCGCCACTCGCTAAGCGCGTCGTTTACCGCGTGAAAACGGTCCACGTCCGCCCGGGCGACGCAGATGGCCTGCTGGATCTCGGTAAAATTATCCGCCAGTACCCGCACCCCGGCGTGCTGACGGGCTGTCGCCTCCAGCGGCTGGCGGATGCCGGCGACCATATCCCCTTCACCGGCGAGGAAGGCGTCGATTGCCTCCTGCGAAGAGGGAAGGCGATGCAGGCTGGCGTGCTGCAGATGGCGGGTTAGCCATAGATCGTATGCGGCGTTTTGTCCGACGTTAATGGTGGTTGCCGGGCGATCCATGTCGGCCACGCTCTGGCAGGGCGAATCAACGCTGACCAGCGCGGTGCCCTGGATGGTGATATAGGGCGAGGTAAAGCGCAGGGTGGCTTCCCGCGCCGGATCGATGGCCAGAAAGGCAATATCCCAGTGCTCGCCACCGGCGTCAGCCACCACTTTACCCGCGGCAGGGTAGGGAACGAATTCGGCGCTGACGCCCCAGCGCGTCGCCAGCCGATGGCTGAGCTCGACGGTGATGCCCGCGGGCTTTCCTGTCTCCCCGAGATGGGCCAGGACCGCATTGCCCAGATTAATGGCGAAACGCAGCCGGGATGGTTTGTTATGTGACATCGCTGACTCCTGTGGTGGCTAAGCTAAAGTGGCCCGACCTGTGGCCACCCTTCAAAAGATAGTTCATAGGCGCAAGGTTGCAGCGTTCCAACGGCACATACAGTAAATAGTCATTACCGACTGCTGCGATATCGTTAAACGGCAAGGCAATGGCTTTTATATTGTTAAGCATAAACTCAGTTTGTCAGTTTATTCTTCCCGCTCACAAAGGGAGAGAAATAATGACACAACATAATTTTGAAAATGATAATAAATATCATGAGCGTTCGGTGCAGGCGCGAAAGAGTACCCTTGTTAGCGTGGTGGTTAATATTTTCCTTTCTGCCTTACAGGTAGTCGTGGGAATATTTTCCGGCTCTCAGGGATTAATTGCCGACGGAATGCACTCTTTTTCCGATCTGGTCGCCGATGGCGTGGTATTGATGGCGAATAAAAAGAGCCGTCGACCGTCTGACCACGATCACCACTATGGCCACTGGCGCTATGAGAACGGCGCCTCCCTAATCATCGGCGCGATTCTGCTGCTCGTCGGGGGTGGCATGCTATGGTCCGCGGCGGGCCATCTCGCGCAACCGCAAACTATTCCGCCGGTGCACAGCGCGGCGCTGTGGATGGCGCTGGTGGCGCTGTCCGTCAAGGAGGGGCTGTTTCGCTATATGCTGGCGGCCGCCAGGCGGCTGAATTCGTCGCTGCTTATCGCCAATGCCTGGCATGCCCGCTCTGACGCCGCATCCTCCCTGGTGGTGGCCCTGGGGATTATCGGTAATCTGGCCGGGTTCGCCTGGTTCGACCCGCTCGCCGCGCTGGTGGTGGGGCTGCTGATTGCGCGCATGGGCTATCGTTTCGCCGTCAGCGCGCTGCATGATTTAATGGACCGTGCGGTTGATGAAGAGATGCAGCAGGCGATCGCCGATACGCTGCGAACCACGCCGGGCGTGGCGGGCCTCCACGATCTGAAAACCCGTAAGGCGGGGGATCTGGTGCTGGTGGATGTCCATCTCGAGGTGGCTGGCGAGATGTCGGTAGCCGAAGGGCATCAGATTGCCCGTCACGCGCGGGAGCGGGTGCTGGCGCAGCATCCGGTGCTTAATGTGATGGTGCATCTCGATCCCTGCGAAGCGCAGGGGTTGACGAAAGCGGTCTGATACACCCGGTAGCATAAGCGGAAAAATGAATTGGCTCAGCGGTTATTTTTTCTTCTGAGCCATTATTGCTGGCGCATTGATTGCCTGAAATATAAAAAAGGCCCATACTAAAAACGCCATTACCATCGCTAAATAATGGCGCAGATCTGCCCATCGCAGTTAACGATAAAATAAACCAATCGGCTCATAGATAATCTCTATTCTGTATTCAGAGATAATGACCAGAGCGGTAATTCAGGAAGTCAGACAATGATCATTCGGCCAGAACAACACTGGTTTCTTCGCCTATTTGACTGGCACGGCTCCGTGCTGTCGAAAATCATCTTTCGCCTGCTGCTAAATGTGCTGATGTCGATCATCGCCATTATCAGCTATCAATGGTACGAACAGCTGGGGATCCACTTAACCGTGGCGCCGTTCAGCCTGCTGGGGATTGCGATTGCGATTTTCCTCGGCTTTCGCAACAGCGCCAGCTACAGCCGCTTCGTCGAGGCGCGAAATCTGTGGGGGACGGTGCTTATCGCCGAACGCACGCTGGTGCGTCAGCTGCGCAATATCCTGCCGGCGGAACACGATGCCCATCGCCGCATCGTCAGCTATCTGGTGGCCTTTAGCTGGAGCCTGAAGCACCAGCTGCGCAAAACCGATCCGACGGCTGATCTGCGGCGGTTGCTACCGGAGGAGAGGGTGACGGAGATCCTCGCCAGCTCAATGCCCACCAACCGGATCCTGCTGCTGGCCGGCAACGAAATTGGCCAGCTGCGGGAGGCGGGCAAGCTCAGCGACATCACTTACGGGCTGATGGACAACAAACTCGACGAGCTGGCGCACGTGCTGGGCGGTTGTGAAAGGCTGGCCACCACCCCGGTGCCTTTCGCCTATACCCTGATCCTGCAGCGTACCGTCTACCTGTTCTGTACGCTGCTGCCGTTCGCCCTGGTCGGCGATCTGCACTACATGACGCCGTTTGTCTCGGTCTTTATCTCTTACACCTTTTTATCGTGGGATTCGCTGGCGGAAGAGCTGGAAGATCCGTTCGGCACCGCAGCCAATGACCTGCCGTTGAACGCGATGTGCAATACCATCGAGCGCAATCTGCTCGACATGACCGGTCAGCATCCGCTGCCGGAGACGCTGCGTCCGGACCGTTACTTCAATCTGACCTGAGCCTGGCCCACCGGGCGGTTTCGCTGCCCGGTCATCACTTTCCGTAGCAATTTATCCGTCACAGCACCGCGGTGAAAACCGCAAAATTTGCAAATAAGTTAAATTTAACACCTGATAGATAACATCAATTATACAGAATTGTGGTGTATGTTATTATTCAGTTAACAAACGCAGTACCTACGCTTTCCCATCGTACTATCCTTGAGAAACAGCATTCTTTTCAGGTGACGCCATGCGATTCACGCTTCGTCGCCGGGGTTGTCGTACGCCTTTTTCGGCTAGAGACAGCCAGAACAGAGCAGCAGGAGTAAAGAGATGACCAATAAAAGACGCGCGGTTCCCGGTGTTCACCCCTATGACGGTCCGGCAGGCGGGTGGGGCGCGTTGAAGGCCACGGCCATCGCCGTGCGCACCCAGATGGATGCCTTTGAGGCGCCCGCCACGCTGCTGCGTACCAACCAGCCGGACGGTTTTGACTGCCCGGGCTGCGCCTGGCCGGATAAAGAACATAAATCGACCTTCCAGTTTTGCGAAAACGGCGCCAAAGCCGTGACCTGGGAGGCGACCACCAAACGGGTGACGCCCGCATTCCTCGCGGCAAATACCGTATCTTCCCTGCTGGCAAAAAGCGATTTTGAACTGGAGGGCTACGGCCGCTTAACCCATCCTTTGGTTTACGACCGGGACAGCGATACCCTGCGCCCGGTGGCGTGGGAGCAAGCCTTCGCCCGTATCGGCGAGATCCTCCGCGGCCTGCAGCCGGATGAGGTTGAATTCTACACCTCTGGCCGAGCCTCCAACGAAGCGGCGTGGCTGTTCCAGCTGTTTGCCCGCGAGTATGGCACTAACAACTTCCCCGATTGCTCCAACATGTGTCATGAATCCACCAGCGTGGGCCTGCCACAGTCGATCGGCATTGGTAAAGGCACCGTCTCCCTCGACGATTTTGACCAGACCGAGCTGGTGATCTCCATCGGCCATAATCCGGGCACCAACCACCCGCGGATGATGGGCACCCTGCATGAGCTATCCCGCCGCGGCGTGCCGATTATCGTTTTCAATCCGCTGCGTGAACGGGCGCTGGAGCGTTTTGCCGATCCGCAGAACGTGATGGAGATGGCGACCCGGCGCTCGACGCCGATCGCCTCGACCTACTACCAGGTACGGGCCGGCGGCGACGCGGCGGCGCTGAAAGGGATCGCCAAAGCGCTGCTGCAGCTGGAGGAGGAACAGGGCAATGTGCTCGACCACGCGTTTATTGCCCAACATACCCAGGGATTCACCGCCTTCGCCGATGACCTCCACACCACCCGCTGGCAGGACATCGAACAGGAGTCTGGCCTGACGCGCGAATCCCTGACCCAGGTTGCGGCGGCTTACGCCAAATCCAGGGCCACCATCGTCACCTACGGTATGGGCATCACCCAGCATAACAAAGGCACCTCCAACGTGCGTCTGATTGCCGACCTGCTGCTGATGCGCGGCAATATCGGCAAGCCAGGGGCCGGGATCTGTCCTTTGCGCGGTCACTCGAACGTCCAGGGTAACCGCACTGTCGGGATTAGCGAAAAACCCTCCGCGGCTTTCCTCGACAGCCTGCAGCGGGTGATGGGGATTACGCCGCCGCGGCATCATGGCCACGATGCGGTAAAAGCCCTGGAGGCCATGATCGCCGGCGAAGCAAAAGCGCTGATCTGCCTTGGGGGCAACTTCGCCGTGGCGATGCCGGACCACGAACGCGCCTTCCCGGCGATGCGCGGCCTTGAGCTCAGCGTTCACGTCGGCACCAAGCTCAACCGCTCACATCTCCTGACGGCGAAAGAGACCTTTATTCTGCCGTGTCTGGGCCGCACCGAGCTTGACCTGCAGGCCAGCGGCCGGCAGTCGATCACCGTCGAGGATTCGATGTCGATGGTGCATGCTTCGTCGGGCAAGCTTAAGCCCGCCTCGCCGATGCTGCGCTCGGAGCCGGCGATTGTCGCCGGTCTGGCGAAGGCCACCTTGCCCGCCAGCAAAGTGGACTGGCAGTACCTCGTGGAAGACTACGATCGCATTCGCGATCTGATCGAACAGACCATTCCAGGGTTCGAGAATTATAACCAGCGCATTCGCCATCCTGGAGGCTTCCGCATGCCGCTGCCGCCGACCGAGCGCATCTGGCCTACCGCCACCGGTAAAGCCATGTTCTCGGTATTTAAAGGGGTGCATGAGAACGTGGTGGTGGAGGGTGAGGACGTGATGCGCCTGGTGACGCTGCGCAGTCATGACCAGTACAACACCACCATCTACGCGATGGATGACCGCTACCGTGGCGTCTTTGGCCGCCGCGACGTGCTGTTTATGAACGAGCAGGATATGGCCGCCCAGGGGCTGGAGCATGGCGATCGGGTGGATATCCATACCGCGCTGCCAGACAGCGAGCTGACGCTGGAAGATATCACGGTGGTGGCCTACGGCATCGCGCCGGGCACCGTCGGGGCCTATTATCCGGAAGCCAACGTGCTGGTGCCGCTGAACTATCTCGATGAAGAGAGCGGCACCCCTTCGTATAAGTCGGTTCCCGTTCGCCTGACGCTGCGCTCGAAAGAGATCCGTCCGCTGGCCGGCGGGCGCTAAAAAGGTATAGCGCAGAGCGGCGTCGCGCCGTCCTGCGCCCCGCAGCACCTCCTGGTGTCCTCGCTTGAATTTATCGCTAGCGAAACTAACATTCTGGTAACCTGTGCGCGGCCCCGGGGGTGAACGGCGGGGTTCAAACGGGAAAGAGAATGGATATTAAGCAACTCAAGTATTTGATCGCGCTCGATCAGACGCGCCATTTTGGCCAGGCGGCGGCGGCCTGTCATATTACCCAGCCGACGCTCTCCATGCGCATTCGTAACCTGGAAGAGGAGCTGAACCTGACGCTGATCCAGCGCGGCCAACGCTTTGAAGGTTTTACCCCGGAGGGAGAGCGGATCCTGGCCTGGGCGCGGGCGGTGCTGGCCGCTCATGACGGCCTGGCGGCAGAGGCGGCCATCTGTCGCGGGCAGATGGTCGGCCAGCTGCGGGTCGGTATGGTGCCGCTGGCGAGCCTCAATCCGATGCAGTTGATTAAACCCCTGGCGGAGAAATATCCGGCGCTGCAGTTCAGCCTGTTGTCGATGACCTCGGAGCAGATTATCGATGGCGTCAGCCGTAATCAGCTGGATCTGGGGATCTGTTATCTGCAGCATCTGGATGAAGGTCAGTTCAAGATTGCTCGCTTGCCGCAAACCCGGATGGGACTGCTGCACGATAAACGCCATTTCGACTTCAGCGCCGGGACGCCGGGATGGGAGACGCTGGCGACGCTGCCCCTCGGCTTTCTGACCAAGGGGATGTATTACCGGGAATCGATTGAAATCAGCTTTAAGGCCAAAGGGCTAACGCCGAGGTATGTCTTTGAAAGTGATTCGACGTTTCAGATTATCCAGGCGGTGCAGGCGGGGATCTGCTGCGCCATTATGCCGCTTAACAACGGCCTCGAAGCGCTAAGCGATAATCTTGAAATTCTGCCGATTGCCGAAACCCATGTTGATTCACAGCTGGCGCTGATTATGCGCCAGCAGGAACCAGTCTCGACCCTGGCGGAAAAATGCTTCGCCGAGGCGCAGGGGATATTTGGCTGAGGCCGGGCCGCCGACCTGGCGGCTTGTCACTAAAATGCCTAAACGCCCCTCTGATGGGAGAGTGTCAATATAGCCCCGGTGATGCTGGACCGTTGGTAAAAGTGGTATTGCGGCGCCGCTTAATGCTGTCCAGAAGTTACAAGCCTTAATGACAATTTTTTATCCCTCCTGCAGTACACATCACAAATATTAACTATGACAACAGCCGTCATTTAAGTTAACAACAACCGATATGTATTTGCAGCTCCGGCGGCGACCGCCATCAGATATTCTCCAGACGAATGCCCCGCGTTCTCGGGCCGAAGATCCCCACCGACAGCATCACCATCAGCATACTGACGACGATAAAGCTAATTACTCCCGGCGTGCCGGCGTATTGCAGAATAATGCCGATCAGAATGCTGGTCACCGCGGTCGAGAGCCGGCTGAACGAGTAGCAGAAGCCGACGGCGCGGGCGCGAATATGGGTCGGGAAGACCTCGGCCTGGTAGGCGTGGTAGCTGATGGTCAGCCAGGCGTTGGACCAGGTGATCATAAACCCGCAGATCACCAACAGAATCGGGTTGTTTTGCAGAGCGAACAGGGTGCCGAAGATAACGGTCATCAGCGCGGAGAGGACAATCTGCCACTTGTTTTCAAAGCGATGCACGAAGCGGGTGCAGAACAGACAGCCCAGCGGATAGGCGAGGGTGATAAAGAAGGCGTACAGCAGGCTATGGGTGATGCTGGCGCCCTGACCGGAGAGCAGCGCCGGCAGCCAGTTGCCAAAGCCGAAGAAACCGATCGCCTGGAAGAAGTTCATCACCATCAGCATCAGGGTGCGCTGCCGATACTGCGGCGCCCAGATTTCGCGGAAGGTGCCGCGTTTGACGACGCTCTGTGCCGCATGCGCATGCTTCGGCGACGGCGTCAGGCCGCAGCGGGCTTCCATCTCACACATCACCGTATGCGCGTCATCATGCCGCCCTTTGCTTTCCAGCCAGCGGGCTGACTCCGGTAGCTTTTTGCGGATAAACCAGATCGCCAGCGAGAACAGTGCGCCAAAGATGATCACCCAGCGCCAGCCGCTGAGGCCGAACAGGGTGGTCGGCACCAGCATCCAGGACATCAGCGCCACCGCCGGAACCGAGAGGAACTGGATGAAGAAGGCAAAGGCAAAGGCTTTATTGCGCAGATGGGTTGGCACCCATTCGCTGAGGTAAGTATCAATGGTCACCAGCTCAATGCCGAGGCCGATCCCCACCAGAAAGCGGAAGAAGATCACCCCTCCCGCGCTACTCTGCGTCGCCATCAGCAGCGAAAAAAGACCGTACCAGGCGAGCGCCACCATAAAGGTCAGGCGGCGGCCCAGTTTGTCCGCCAGCGGCGCCAGCAGACTGGCGCCGATAAACAGCCCCATAAAGGTGGCGGAGGCGAAGGCCGCCTGGTCGGCGATGCCGAAGATGCCCGCCTGTCCGGTGTGGAAAATGCCCTCCGCCAGCAGGCCCGCGCTGATATACCCGGTCTGGAAGAGATCGTAGAGCTCAAAGAAGCCGCCAAGTGAGAGCAGGGTAATAAACGACCATAACCCAAATGAGGCGGGCAGCGCATCAATGCGTCCGGTTAAGCTGGCGTGCGGTTGTCCTGGCGAAGCATAGGGCGTTTCGCCGAGAACCTGGGTGGTAGACATGGTGTTGTGTTCCTCAGGAAGAATGGTTTGCCCGCTAATGTTAATTGATTGTTAATAGTTTTAAATTTTTAATCCTTAGCCTTAGCGACATTCTTTAGCGTAAGATCGCGCTGGGGAGACATAAAGTTGATATTCATGCTGGTTTTCGCCGCATCCCAGCGACGGAATTGAAGTAAATCACCGCTGACGGCATTTTAGTCGCCTGGCGATGTCACGCCACGCAGGAACCGCGAAAGACAAACTAAACGAATCGTCACCGGCGGCGTTTTCGTGCTTTACCCATCATTACCCCGGGCTATAATGTGCCCACTTTTATTCAGGAGTCATACGTTGGACAGTCACCCTTATTGCGATTTTCCGGCAAGCTAACGCGATCATTTCGCTGCTTGCCGTCCCGGCGGGCAGCAATCTCTCAGTTCCGGATTGCCTCCCTCAATAATTTATGCGCCATTGAGCGCGAGAGGCAGCGTTATGTTTATGTTTTCCAGACCCTTATTTCCTCCACCATCATCCACCGGCTAATCGCCCGGCGCG
Organism: Klebsiella sp. MS 92-3; assembly: GCF_000195655.1. NCBI lineage: Bacteria > Pseudomonadati > Pseudomonadota > Gammaproteobacteria > Enterobacterales > Enterobacteriaceae > Klebsiella > Klebsiella sp. MS 92-3. The sequence goes on along the minus strand of NZ_GL882839.1, from coordinate 62,887 downwards.
GCTGAGCGCTACATCTGTAATTTTTGGCTTTCTGTTTTCTGGAGGAAGGCGCGATGGTATTTCCTTATATGACACATTTACTCGCGGCAATGTTGTTGGGGGCGCTGATCGGCGCGGAAAGACAGTGGCGACAACGTATGGCCGGTTTACGCACCAATGCCCTGGTGGCCACCGGCGCGGCGGTGTTTATTCTCAGCGCGATGTCGGCCTCGCCGGACAGCCCGGGGCGTATTGCAGCGCAGATCGTCTCCGGTATCGGCTTTCTTGGGGCAGGGGTGATTATGCGCGATGGTATGAACGTCCGCGGCCTCAATACCGCCGCCACGCTGTGGTGTTCGGCCGGGATCGGCGTACTCTGCGGCCTGGGACAGTTCTGGAACGCGACGGCGGCTACGCTGATTATTCTGTGCGCCAATATCCTGCTGCGCGAGGCGGCGCAGCGCATTCATGCCTTGCCGGGGGCCGGTGACGAAGAGAAACGCTATGTCTTACGCGTCACCTGTCTGCGCGAACATGAAAATGCCGTACGTCAGCTGTTGCTGAATATTGCGCAGCAGCAGCGGTTTACCCTGCAGGGATTGCAGTCGGCGGCGGCGGACACCGCGGACCATCTGGAGATTTGCGCGCAGCTGATTAGCCATAAGCAGCACCAAAAAACGCTGGCGCAAATTATGGCGCAGATGGGCGTTCAGCAGAACGTCACATCGGTGCACTGGCGTGTCGGAGAGGCGTAGGGCTGGCGGCGGAGCAGCGGAAATGGCCGCTCGTCGCGCGATTCGCCATCCCGCGGGAAAGCGGCTAGAATGGCCTCCTCGCAGGAGGTTATAAGAATGTTAAATAATGGATGTGTACCCTCGGAATCTGGTCCCACAGAGGTGACGGCTGATTTTCGTTTTACCCGCGTGATGGCCGAGCAGGCGGCGCGGGCGCGTCTGACGCTGGACGACGATCAGCTGTCACTCATCGCCCGCCTTGACGCCCTCGGTCAGCAGTTGGTGTCCACGACAGGCAGGCCGCAGGGGGTATACGTCTGGGGACGTACCGGGCGAGGGAAAAGCTTTATCCTCGACCACTTTTTCGCCAGCCTGCCGCTCGCCGCCAGGCGGCGGGGCCATTTTCATCACTTCTTCCGCGAACTGCACCAGCGGCTGAATGCCCCCGGAGCGCCCGACCTGCAGACGGTGATGAGGCAGATGACATCCGGTTGCCGCCTGCTATGCTTCGACGAATTTCATCTGCACGACCCCGGCGACGCCATGCTGATTAAAGCCTTGCTGGAACACCTCTTTCAACACGGTATCGTGCTGCTGGCCACCTCAAACTACCCGCCGGAGATGCTGCTGCCCAATCCGCTGTATCACGATCGCTTTTTACCGTCGATCGCGCTGATCCGCGCCCATCTAACGGTGGTGGCGCTGAACGGCGAGGAGGATTATCGCGAACGGCATCTGAGCCAGGATAACGCCTTCTGCAGCGGGCGGATGTGGGTTAATCCGAATGCACAACAGCGTCAGCTGTATGACCTGCCGTCGCTGCCTGGCGAACCGGTTTCGCTGACGGTAGGCTATCGCACGCTGCTGGCGGCCGCGGCGTCGCCCGCGTTGCTGCACTTCACCTTTACCCAGCTTTGTCAGGCCGCCACGGCGGTGATGGACTATCTGACGCTCTGCGAAAGCTATGCCGTCTGGCTACTGGACGAGGTGCCGCCATTGGCTACGGTGGGGCCGGCGGCCCAGCAGCGCTTTATCAATGTGATTGATGTGCTGTATGAAAAGCAGATCCGCCTGCTGCTGGTGACCCGCTGCGACCTGGAGACGCTGGTGGCAGGGGTGGAACTGGAGGATATTCAACGAACGCGGAGTCGCCTGCAACAGCTGCCGCGGGCGGTATAAGGAAAA
>NZ_GL882839.1:48065-60887 GCF_000195655.1 Klebsiella sp. MS 92-3 | reverse complement strand
GGGGGGGGGGGGGGGGGGGGGGGGAGAGGATTACAGATCGAAGCGGTCGAGGTTCATCACCTTGGTCCAGGCGGCAACGAAGTCATGCACCAGCTTCTGCTGCCCGTCGGCGCAGGCGTACACTTCCGCCAGGGCGCGCAGTACCGAGTTGGAGCCAAACACCAGATCCACGCGGGTGGCGCTGTACTTCGCTTCGCCGGTTTTACGGTCGCTGCCGGTAAACAGCTCCGCGTTATCATCGGCCGTTTTCCAGACGGTAGCCATATCAAGCAGATTGACGAAGAAGTCATTGCTGAGCACGCCGACGCGGTCGGTAAACACCCCGTGTTTGCTGCCGTCGTAGTTCGCGCCCAGTACGCGCAAGCCACCGACCAGCACGGTCATTTCCGGGGCGGTTAGCGTCAGCTGCTGCGCTTTATCGATCAGCAGGGTTTCCGTCGAGACACCGCCTTCGATACGGCGATAGTTGCGGAAGCCATCCGCCAGCGGCTGCAGCAGATCAAACGACTCGACGTCGGTCTGCTCAGGCAGAGCGTCGACGCGGCCTGGGGTAAACGGCACATTGACGCTGACGCCGGCGGCAGCGGCCGCCTGCTCAACGCCGACCACGCCGGCCAGCACGATAATATCGGCCAGCGACGCTTTGCCGGAGGCGCGCTGGATCGCCTGCAGGGTCGGCAGCACCCGGCTGGCGATGGCGTTAACCGGCCAGTCTTTCTGCGGGGCCAGCGCCAGACGCGCGCCGTTAGCGCCGCCGCGTTTATCGCCGCCGCGGAAGGTGGAGGCGGACGCCCAGGCGACCGAGACCAGCTCACTGACCGACAGGCCGGCGCCGGCGATGGCGGTTTTCAGGCTGGCGATATCTTCCGCGCTCGGCTGATGGGTCGCTGCCGGCAGCGGATCCTGCCAAATCAGATCTTCTTTCGGCACTTCCGGCCCGAGGTAACGGGATTTTGGCCCCATATCACGGTGGGTCAGCTTGAACCACGCCCGGGCGAACGCCTCGTTAAAGGCCTGCGGATCGTTGAGGAAGCGGCGGGAGATTTTTTCAAACTCCGGGTCGAAGCGCAGGGTCAGGTCGGTGACCAGCATGGTCGGTTTGCGCTTTTTCTCCGGGTTAAACGGATCCGGGATAATCTCCGGCGCGTCTTTGGCTTCGAACTGGATCGCGCCAGCCGGGCTGCGGGTCTGCACCCATTCGTATTTGAACAGGTTTTCGAAAAAGTAGTTGCTCCACTGGGTGGGCGTCTGCGTCCAGACCACTTCCAGACCGGAGGTGATGGCGTCCGCGCCTGCGCCGCTGCCGTAGCTGGAGTGCCAGCCCAGACCCTGCGCTTCCAGCGGCGCGGCTTCCGGCTCGGCGCCGACGTGGCTGGTTTCTGCGGCGCCGTGGGTTTTGCCCAGCGTATGGCCGCCGGCGATCAGCGCGACGATCTCTTCATCGTCCATCGCCATATTGCCGAAGGTGGCGCGAATGGCCGCCGCGGCGGACAGCGGCTCGCCGCTGGCGTTCGGACCTTCCGGGTTGACATAAATCAGACCCATTTCGGTGGCGCCGATGGCCTGTTTCGCCAGGCTTTCCGGATGACGGTGGGCCAGCCACTCTTTCTCATCGCCCCAGTCGACGTCGAGATCCGGTTCCCAGACGTCTTCGCGACCGGCGCCAAAGCCAAAGGTGCGGAAGCCGGCGTTTTCCAGAGCGACGTTACCCGCCAGCATGTAAAGGTCGGCCCAGGAGATTTTCTGGCCATATTTCTGTTTCACCGGCCACAGCAGACGGCGGGCCTTATCGAGGCTGACGTTGTCAGGCCAGGAGTTCAGGGGGGCAAAGCGCTGCTGTCCACGACCTGCGCCGCCGCGACCGTCAACGGTGCGGTAGGTGCCGGCGCCGTGCCAGGCCATACGAATAAACAAGCCAATATAGCTACCCCAGTCTGCCGGCCACCACTCTTGCGAATCGGTCAGCAGCGCTCTGAGATCAGCCTTCAGCGCGGAGTAATCGAGCTTTTTAAACTCTTCCCTGTAGTTAAAATTCTCACCCAACGGGTTGGAGCGATTGGAGTGCTGGTTTAACAGATCGACACGCAGCTGGTTCGGCCACCAGTCGCGGTTGGCGGTGCCGCTGCCGGCGCTCTGTTTTGGCGTCTCGGCGTGGAAAGGGCACTTCCCGGCGGATGCATTGTTGGATGGGTCGTTAGACGTGCTCATATCAGGCTCCGTTTGCTTTTGTGAATGCCGTTACGATATACACTGCTACCAATAAGCGATATTTGAATGAATCTACGGATTTAATAGCTATTTCCGTTCAATGAAGGGTTAGGCAACCCCCTGGTGGGACCGTGTCGGCCTGGAGATTGAGATTAACCTCATTAGTAACCATAGCCGTAACGAGGCGGCAAAGGAAACGATTCGCGTCAAGCTGGGCGAAGGAATGCTAATTGTTTGAGATATGACAAGTTTTACTACGAATCTCGCATTAGCGCTGCCAGTAGGGCGGCGATCCAAACACGTCGGCAAAATAGTCAATCACTGTCCGCACGTTGAGAGAGGGATGGCGGGTATAAGGATAAATCGCCGCGATATACGATGGCGTGTGGCTGATGGCCGCCGAATAGCGATCCATCAGCGTGACTAATGTCCCGTTGTGCAGCGCCCCGCTGACCATCCAGTCGGGAAATAACACGATCCCCACCCCGCCGATGGCTGAAGTGAGCAGGGCATCGGCATTGTTCGAGGTCATGAGCGGGGTCAACGGATAGTGCACCCATGCCTCTTCGCGCTGGCGAAACAGCCAGCGGTTGGCTCCCTGCGAACCGCCATACACCAGCGTGCGATGTTGATGCAATGCCTCCGGCGAAGTCGGGCTGCCGTACCGTGAAACATACTCCGGGGAGGCGGTCAGGTAATAGCGCTGGCTGCCAAACACTCTGGCGTGATAGCCCGCGTCCGGCAGGCTGCTGATGCGAAAAAGGATATCCGTCGCATCGCGATGGGGATCGATAAAATCGTCGGTCAGCATCAGGTCAAACTGCAGTTTGGGATGCCGGGCCGCCAGTTCCGGAAGCCAGGGGGCGATATGACGCTGACCAAAATAGACCGGCGCATTGATCCGCACCAGTCCGCCGGGGACCTGTGCCCGATCCTGTAACGCCCGTTGCGCGTCGGCGTACTGTCCCAGCAGTTCGCGGGCGGACGCTGCGAAAAAGCGTCCTGCTTCGGTCGGTACCACGGCACGGGTGTTGCGGTAGAACAGCTGCTGCCCGAGGGCATCTTCCAGCTGCTGGATGGTTCGCGAGATCAGCGAGGGAGAGACCCCTTCGCGGCGGGCCACTACGGAAAAACTCTGGTTATCGTAAACCGCGATGAAAAGCTGAAGGGCGCGAAAATCGACGCTGCTGGCATCGGCCATCTGTGCAATTCCTGCAATAGTGTTTTCTGCATTATACCGTTTATCGCATCAGCACGCTGTTTTATCCTCAGCCGCCTGTTGTACAGAGGAGGCGCAGTAATGGCGTTATTATTCATTTTATTAGTGATTGCCGGCGGCATGGGATTATCGGTCGAGGCCGGCCTGCTGGGGCCGCTGGCGAGCCAGGTGGGGGATCTGTGGGCAACCATGAGCATCTTTGGGATTGGCGCAGTGTTAACCTTTTTTCTGATGCTCTTTTTCAGCCCGCGTAGCAGCCCGTCGTTCTTTTCTCTGCCCGGCTGGCAACTCACCGGCGGTCTGTTGGGGGCGGGGTACGTGGTGATCTTGACCATGGCGACGCCGGTGATTGGTATTGCCATGACCATGATCGGCATCCTGGCGGGTCAGGTGGCGAAAAGCCTGGCGATCGACCATTACGGGTTATTCGGCAGCCCACGGCGCAAAATCGATCCGCGGCGCGCCATGGCGCTGATGTTGATTATGGCGGCGTTACTGCTGGTGGCTCTGGGTTAAGGAGGGGAAATGGATACGATAGTGATCATTCTGGCACTGTGCGGCGGCGCATTGCTTAGCGTCCAGGCGGCGATAAATGGCCGTCTTGGCAGCCAGGTGGGGGTGCTGCGCAGCGCCTTTTTAACCTTCGCCACCGGCGCGCTGGTGACGGGATTGCTGATCCTGTTTTTTGCTCCAGCGACGTCGGTAAACCTGCTACAGGTGCCTAAGTGGCAGCTGCTGGGCGCATTTTGCGGCGTGCCCTACATCGTCATTATGGTGCTGGCGGTGCAGCGGATAGGCACCGCTACGGCCACCGTGGCGGTGATCTTTGGCCAGCTGACGATGAGCCTGCTGATCGACAACTTTGGCTGGCTGGGCAACAGCACGATGGCGTTCTCGCCGGCGCGACTGGCGGCGGTGATATGTCTGGCCCTCGCGCTGTACTTAATCTATACCTCAGGGAAGTCGGCTACCTCCCACGTGGCGGCCCGCGCAGAACAGTGAGCTGCGCCGACGCGTCGGGCATCGTGAATATAGCCTGACGCGTCACGGGCAAGGTTAAGAATAACGATCCCTCTAACATGCTGAAACATTTCTGCCAGATCATTAGCAACCTTTCAGTAGGGCTGACGCTGCGATAAGGCTATGCTTCCCGGCCGTTACGCCGTTGGCTTTTCCAGTGATTCAGGTGATGTACCGCTAATGCCCCTTTTGAGAGATGAAATTCGCGACCACTCCGCGGAAGAGATGCTGTTTATCCGCCGGGCCGCAATTGCTTTTCTGCTGGTGGTGGTCTGCTTTGGCGTGCTGATCGTTAACCTCTACCATCTGCAGGTGGAGCAGCACGATTTTTACCAGACCCGGTCAAACCAGAACGACATCAAAATGCTGCCCATCGCCCCCAGCCGCGGGCTGATATTCGATCGCAACGGTATTCCGCTGGTGCAGAATATCACCCTGTATCGCCTGCAGGTGATCCCGAGCAAAATTCCCGATATGGCCGCGCTGTTGCAGCAGCTGACGCCTATCGTCGACCTGACGCCGGACGACATCGCCAGCTTTCGCGACGATATGCACCACACCAGCCGCTACAAAGCGGTCACCCTCAAGTCAGACCTCAGCGATGTGGAGGTGGCCCGCTTCGCGGTCAACGAATTCCGTTTCCCCGGCGTGACGGTGGAGAGCTACCAACAACGGGAATACCCCTACGGCGCAGAGCTGGCGCACGTGGTGGGCTATGTGTCGAAAATCAACGACAGCGATCTGCAGCGGCTGGCGAAAAACGGCGAAGAGGAGAACTACGCCGCCGACCGCAATATCGGTAAGCAGGGCATCGAGGGCTATTATGAAAAAGCGCTCCACGGCACCACCGGCTATCAGGAAGTGGAGGTGGATAACCACGGCCGGGTGGTGCGTCTACTGAAAGAGGTGCCGCCGGTGGCCGGAAAAAACCTCTATCTGACTCTCGACCTTCATCTCCAGCAGTATATTGAGTCGGTGCTGAAGGGACAGCGGGCGGCGGTGGTGGTGGTCGACCCGCGGGATGGCGGCGTGTTGGCGATGGTCTCCAGTCCCAGCTACGATCCTAATCCGTTCGTCAAAGGTATCGGCTATCAGGCCTATAAATCGCTGCTGGAGAATCCGGACCGGCCGCTGATCAACCGCGTCACCCAGGGGCTATATCCTCCGGCTTCGACGGTCAAACCCTATATGGCGCTGTCGGCGCTCTCCGCTGGGGTCATCACCCCGAACACCACCTTCTTCGGGGCGCCGACGTGGACGCTGCCGGGCACGCAACGCCGATACCGCGACTGGCTGAAAACCGGCCACGGCATGCTCAACGTGACTAAAGCCATCGAAGAGTCAGCGGACACCTTTTTCTATCAGGTCGCCTTCGAGATGGGCATTGACCGGATCCATGAATGGCTGAGCAAGTTCGGCTACGGCCAGTCCACCGGCATCGACCTTAATGAGGAGTACGCCGGGGTGCTGCCCAGCCGGGAGTGGAAACAGCGGGTGCATAAAAAGCCCTGGTATCAGGGGGACACCATCTCGGTCGGCATCGGCCAGGGGTACTGGATCGCCACCCCGATCCAGATGGTGAAGGCGCTTACCACTCTGCTGAACAATGGTAAAGTACAGGATCCGCATCTGCTCTATTCGATGAAGCAGGGCAACCATGTGGAACGTTATCAGCAGCCGGCGAACCTGCCGCAGGTGGGTGACCCGAAATCCCCGTACTGGGGCATTGTGCGCAACGGCATGTATGGGATGGCGAATCAGCCCAACGGCACCGGCTATAAGCTGTTTCATACTGCGCCGTATCAGATCGCGGCGAAGTCCGGTACCTCGCAGGTCTTTAGCCTGAAGCAAAACCAGACCTATAACGCCAAAATGATCCCGGTGCGTCTGCGCGACCATATCTTCTACACCCTGTTTGCCCCTTATCAGCATCCGAAGGTGGCGATGGCGCTGATTCTGGAGAACGGCGGCGGGGATGGGGTGGTAGCCGGACCGACGGCGCGCGCCATCCTGGACCATATTTTTGTCCCGCAGCAGGCATCTTCGGCGGCAGCCGATGTGCCGCAGCGTGATAGCGCCGATGCCCAGTAAGCGATAGGACTTATTCCGCAGGCGCATCGTCCATAGTAATTGGTTATTTGTCCCATCGTCTTCCCGGCGGCATAGTGTTTTACGGGAACATGACCCGGAGCGAGGAGAAATGGTGACACGTAACCGATTACTGCTGGTCCAGACCGGCACGCCGCCGACGGCCATTCGCCAGGCGCATGGCGATCTGCCGCGCTGGTTTCGCACGCTGCTGGCGCCGTGGCAGACGCAGCTCACCACGGTGCGGGTGTTTGAAGATGAACCGCTGCCGACGCCGGATAACCAGACCATAGCGGTGCTAACCGGCTCGTGGGCGATGGTGACCGATCGTCTGGCGTGGAGCGAACGGACCGCCGACTGGATCCGGCAGGCGGTGGCTATCGACATGCCGCTGTTCGGCGTTTGCTATGGTCATCAGCTGATGGCCCATGCCCTGGGGGGCGAGGTGGCGTATCATCCTGGCGGGCGGGAAAGCGGCAGCCAAACCATTACGCTGTCGCCATGGGGTATCGATGATCCGCTGCTGAGCGGCCTGCCGGCCACATTTCCTGCGCATCTGAGCCATTTGCAAACCGTGACTCGTCTGCCGGAAGGGGCCACGGTGCTGGCCGCGTCCTCCCACGATCCCCACCAGATTGTGCGCTATGGGCCGCACGCGGTCTCTACGCAATTTCACCCGGAATTTACCGCGCCGATAGCCCGTTCGCTGATCCGCCACCGGGAGGCGGTGCTGCAGGCGGAAGGTATTGACGCGCAGCGGTTACACGACGAGGTGCAGGAGAGCCCGCAGGGCGCGGCGATCCTTACGCGCTTCGTCAGCGCCTTTCTGACCCCGGATGCCCCCGGCCATTAATCCCCTGTCGTGAATAGCACCTGCCAGCGGCGACGCCGGCGGGTCATTTCGCGTGCCAGATCGGCCACCTCTGCAACGCGCAGCGCGTCGACCGCCTGCGGCGTTAGCTCTGGTAAACCATACTCCTGACGCAGGGCGGACAGCGCCCGCACCTCTGGCGGCCTGCTGGCGCGGATCTGAGCGGCCAGGCGCTGCTGTAGCGGTCTGAAGGTCGCCTCATCCATGGGGGCCAGCTGGCGCAGAAAGTCTTTACCACAGCGCAGCAATTCCCCGGCGCGGCGATCCGGGGACTGGAGCGCCATCAGCAGCCCGTCGCGATCGGCGACCCGCTGATAGCGGCAGCTCACCACATAGCCAATCTGCTGCTCCACCCGCAGGCGCTGGAAAAATAGCGGCTCACAATGCTGCGCCAGCAGCCGCAGGGCCGCCAGCGAGGCGCCATCCGGCAGCGGAATAAAGACCAGCAGCGCCGTATCGCCTCCCGGATAAACCAGACGTTCGACGCCGCGGCGGCAGGGCGCCGGAGCGGGCATCGGCGGATTAACCGGGGCGGTAATCAGGCTCAGCTGAAGCGCTACCCACTGCGCATCTTCTGCGCTGCCGCCGGCCAGGGCCGCCAGCCAACCTTTCTGATGCCCGGATGTACCCAGCCGTTCGGGGAGTTGAGCCATGAGATAACGGATAGCGATACTTTCCGGCGGTGGGGTCAGCGAGGCGACCGGGAGCGCGAGCTGCCGCAGGATGGCCTGCAGGATCGCCTCCGGCCGTCGGCCGGACGCAGGCAACTGCAGGATCAGCTGCCAGCTACCGTCGAACAGATGCCACTCGCCGTGTCCCCCAGCATGGCGCAGGGCGGCAAGAAATGGACGCAGCTGTTCCCCGCGCGCCAGCCCTTCGGCCAGCGTGGGCGAGCAGTAGAAGGGCGGTCGCAGCAGGAGCCTCGGCGGCTCTCCCGGTGACGGGAGGTGACGCAGCGGCGCGGCTTCCGCCGGGCTTTCGGCCACGAGCTCGCCAGCGGCCTGCGGATAAAAAGCGAATGCCAGCGCCAGGTCAGAGACCGGACGTGGCGACCAGCGGCTGAGCGGCAGGCTAAAGCCCTGGGTGGCAACAGGCTCCCCTGGGGAAACGGTTTGACAGGCCAGGCTGACCGACGGGGCGGCCTGCAGGGCGGCGCAAAAATCGGCGAACCCGGCGGGCGGCGCGCCGGGGGCAAAGCCGAATGCCCGCTGGCGCAGCTGATCGAGAGGCGACAGCGCCTGAAAGCGGCGGCGGGATAGCTGATAGTAGTGTTGCTGCTGCTCAGGCGTCGTTTGCTGGAGCGCCTGCAGCCAGTGGGTTATCTGCCGGTCTACCTCTTCCGGCCGGTCGCTGGCGAAGACCAGCGCCAGCCAGCCGAGGTGCCGATCCTGATACAGCCAGTTCAGCGCCACATCCCCGGCCAGCCGGCGCTGGCGCAGGCTGGCCATCAGGCTGCCGGGGGCTTCATCCAGCAAAAACTCGCGCAGTAACGTGACGTTGTCACTTAAAGCGATCAGCGGGCAGCGCCACAGCGCGGGCTGGCTGGAGACCGCCAGCTGCAGTGCAGTGAACTCGCCCAGGCGCAGCGGCGGCGCCGGCGGCGGAGCCTCGCCTGCGGCAAGCCCGGCGGCGAAACGGGCCGCCAGCTCGCCGAGCGCCTCCAGCGACTGCGGCCCCTGCAGCCAGAGCTGCATTCGCCGGGCGACGTAATGGGTGCGGTGAAAATCGCCTAAGGCGGCCTGCAGCGCAGCGAGATCGCCCGCCAGCGCGTCGGCGCTGCCTACCTGAAAGCGGCGAAAGGCCGCGGGCGCGCTGGCGGCGTGGCGCACCGCGGCTTCCCGGCGCGATGGCTCATGCTGCTGGATCAGGCGGTACTCGGCGTCAATCACCGCCACTTCGCGCTGAATATCTTCCCTGAGCAGCAGCGGGGCCTGCAGCATCTCCTGTAGACGCGCGACACCATCAGCCAGAGCATCGGCGGCAACCTCGAAAAAGAACGCGCTATGGCGAGCCAGGGTGGTGGCATTCACGCTTCCGCCCTGGCGCTGCACCCAGCCCATCAGTCGGTCATCATCCTGGTAGCGCTCTCCGCCGTAAAACAGCAGATGTTCCAGCAGGTGCGCCAGCCCAGGGAAGCGCGACGGTTCGTGGTGGCTGCCGGCGGCGCCCCGCGCCAGGGCAGCCGCACGATCCGCCTGCGGCTGATGGACCAGGGTGGCCTGCAGGCCGCCCGGCAAAGTGACGGTGCGGGTCGCCAGCGTCATTACAGGTCCCGGGTTTGGAAGATCAGCTGCGAGCGGGTACGGTTGCGGAACTGCAGCTGGCTGACTTTTATGTCGCTGCAGGCCGCTTCGCGCCGGGCCTCGAGGATTTTGTGATGATGCGGGGATTTGCTGCACACCGGGTCGGCGTTATCGGCGCTGCCGGTCAGCATAAAGGCCTGGCAGCGGCAGCCGCCGAAGTCCTTCTCTTTTTCATCACAGGAGCGGCACGGCTCCGGCATCCAGTCATACCCGCGGTAGCGATTGAAGCCGAATGAGTCATACCAGATCGATTCCAGACTCTGCTCCAGCACCGACGGAAACGCCACCGGCAGCTGGCGCGCGCTGTGGCAAGGCAGGGCGGTGCCTTCCGGGGTGACGCTGAGGAAAATCGATCCCCAGCCGCCCATGCAGCCTTTCGGCCGCTCTTCGTAATAGTCCGGGGTGACGAATAGCAGGTTGGTGAGGTTGCCGCTGGCGGCCATTTTCTGCCGGTAGTCAGCGACCACCTGCTCGGCGCGGGCGATCTGTTCCCGGGTCGGCAGCAGCCCTTCGCGATTAAGAAACGCCCACCCGTAGAACTGGCAGGTGGCCAGCTCAACGTCATCGGCTTCCAGCTCAATGCACAGCTCGATAATTTTATCGAGCTGGTCGATGTTGTGCCGGTGGAGAACGAAGTTGAGCACCATCGGGTAGTCGCGCGCTTTCACGGCTTTGGCCATGGTCAGCTTCTGCTGGAAGGCTTTTTTGTTGCCGGCCAGCGCGGCGTTGAGCACTTCATCGCTGGCCTGGAAGCTAATCTGGATATGGTCCAGCCCGGCCTCGCTGAAGGCGTCCAGTTTGCTCTCCGTCAGCCCTATCCCGGAGGTGATCAGGTTGGTATAGAACCCGAGGTCGCGCGCGGCGCGGATCAGCTCCGGCAGATCTTTACGGGTCAGCGGCTCGCCGCCGGAAAAGCCCAGCTGAACGCTGCCCATCGCCCGCGCCTGGCGAAAGACCTCGATCCATTGTTCGGTGGTCAGCTCCTTATCCTGCCGGGCGAAGTCCAGCGGATTGGAACAGTAGGGACACTGCAGCGGGCAGCGGTAGGTCAGCTCCGCCAGCAGCCACAGTGGCGGATTGACGGTGGGTTTACTCTGGCTCACGGCAGGTGATCCACTTCTGTTGACAGGCGATCTGCAGGAACTCGATGACGTCGTCATCGACGCCGCCGGCTTCCGGGAAACGTTCATTAAGCATGGCGATAATCGCCGCGACGTCGCGCCGGCCATCGACCAGCTCGAGGATCGCCGCGGCGGTCTCATTGAGTTTGGCCATACCCTCCGGATAGAGGATCACATGGCTCTCCTGGGCGGCTTCCCACTGCAGTCGGTAGCCGCGACGAAAGGCAACGATGGACGTTTTTTGCATGATTACACCAGTCGGGTCGTGTGCCAGGCCGCCTTGTCGGTGACCGTGTGATAGGGCGGGCGCTGCAGGGCATAGGCCATGGTCATGGCATCGAGCATCGACCACAGAATGTCGAGCTTAAACTGCAGGATCTCCAGCATCCGGTTCTGTTTTTCAGCGCTGTCACAGTAGGCCTTCGCCAGCGCCAGGCCATGCTCAACGTCGCGATTGGCCTGGCTCAGACGACTGCGGAAGTAAAAGTAGCCTTCCTCTTTGATCCATGGATAGTGCTGCGGCCAGCTGTCGAGGCGCGACTGATGGATCTGCGGGGCGAACAGCTCGGTCAGGGAGCTGCAGGCCGCCTCCTGCCAGCAGGCGCGACGAGCGAAATTGAGATAGGCATCCACTGCGAAGCGCACGCCGGGCAGCACGTGACGCTCGCTGAGCAGATCGTCGCGGCTCAAACCGACCGCTTCCCCCAGCCGCAGCCAGGCTTCAATCCCGCCGTCCTCGCCGTGGCTGCCGTCGTGGTCGAGGATCCGCTGCACCCATTTGCGCCGGGTTTGCGCATCCGGGCAGTTGGCCATAATCGCCGCGTCTTTCAGCGGAATAGTGGTCTGGTAATAAAACCGGTTCGCCACCCAACCCTGAATTTGCTCGCGGGTCGCGTCGCCGTTATGCATGGCGATGTGGTAAGGGTGGTGAATATGGTAGAAGGCGCCTTTAGCCCGCAGAGCCTCTACAAAGGCCGGGGGCGACAGCGTGTCAGTGATCAGCATGCGGTATCCTGAAGGGTGATTGCCATCCCGTCCCAGCTCACTTCGATCCCCTGTTGCGTTAGCGCCTGGCGCTGGGGAGACTGCTCGTTAAGGATCGGGTTGGTGTTATTAATATGAATGAGAATTTTGCGTTTTGCCGGCAGAGAGGCCAGCAGGGCCATCATCCCGTGCTCGTCGCCGAGCGCCAGGTGGCCCATATCGCGGCCGGTATTGCGTCCGACGCCGGCGGCCTGCAGCTCGTCATCCTGCCAGACGGTGCCATCGATCAGCAGACAGTCCGCTTTTTGCAGCCACGGCAGAAGGGTTTCATCCGGCTCACCCAGCCCCGGGGCATAGAACAGCGTCTGCCCGTTGCGGCGGTTTTCGATAAACAGCGCCACGTTATGACCCGGCAGCGGCCGGTCGCGATACGGCGAATAGGGCGGCGCGTTGCTGGCGATAGGCACCGCGGTAAACTGCAAATCAGGACAGGCGTCAACGGTAAAAGGCTGCTGCGGAGCGATGGGATGATGCACCAGGCCGCCGTTCCAGTGCCGCAGCATGGTAAACACCGGGAAGCCGGTGGAGAGATCCTCATGAACCTCCGGGGTGCACCAGACCTGATGTGGGCAGCCTTCCCGCAGGCTCAGCAACCCGGTTGTGTGGTCGATCTGGCTGTCGGTGAGAATAATGCCGCCGATATGCGTTCCGCGCAGTACGCCGGCTTTATTTAACTCGGGGGTATTGGCAATCTGCTGGCTGATATCCGGCGAGGCGTTGCACAGCACCCACTCTTTACCGTTGTCGCTGACGATAATTGACGACTGGGTGCGGGGGGCAGCCTGAATGGTGCCATCGCGCAGACCCTGACAGTTGGCGCAGTTGCAGTTCCATTGCGGGAAACCGCCGCCGGCGGCGGAACCGAGGACTTTAATGAACATGAAGACGGACCGGGTAATGAATGAAGGTGCCCGCGCGGACGGGGGGGGGGGGGGGGGGGGGGGGGGG
>NZ_GL882839.1:45701-47993 GCF_000195655.1 Klebsiella sp. MS 92-3 | reverse complement strand
GGGGGGGGGGGGGGGGGGGGCGATTAACGGTTAGAAATGTACAGCGTCACTTCCAGACCGAGACGTAAATCGATAAAAGCAGGTTTCTTCCACATGTTTTGTTCCTCTTAAAAATGACTACAGGCCTCACGGATAATGGTGGATCTGTGACGGCTGCCGCATATTGCGCTTCACCGGGAGAGAGATCAACCCGGAATCTGTAAGGAATTAACTTTATGTTTACAATATAACCTATTGTTGCCAAACATTTTTTAATACCCGTAGCCAGTTACGCCACAGCAGCTTATCCAGCACCAATTGATCATAGCCGCTAGCGCGCAACGTATTGATAAGCCGCGGTAAGCCGGCCACATCGCCCAGCTCGTCCGGCAGGGTGATGCCGTCAAAATCCGAGCCAAGGGCCACATGATCCTCACCCATTATGTTAATAAGATAGTCGATATGCCGGACAATGGTGGTTAAGGGCGTGTCGCTATCGCGCCGGCCGTCGGCGCGCAGGAAAGCATTGCCGAAATTGACGCCCACCACGCCGCCGCTGTCGCGGATCGCCCGCAGTTGCTGGTCGGTCAGATTGCGCGGCTGCGGGCACAGGGCATGGGCATTGGAGTGGGTGGCCACCAGCGGTGACGTTGCGTGATGGGCGGTATCCCAGAACGCTTTTTCATTCATATGAGACACGTCAATCTGCATCTTCAAGGCATTGACCTGCTTAATCAGATCGATACCTGCCGCTGTCAGTCCAGGCCCAGTGTCCGGGCTACCGGGAAACGAACCGTTAACGCCGCTGCCGAAGCGGTTCGCAATATTCCAGAACGGACCAATGCTGCGGACCCCGGCGGCATAAAAGGCCTGCAGGTCGCGGCCCTCGCCATCAAAACCTCCGGCACCCTCAATATGCGCCACCATCGCCAGTACCTTATCCTCGCGGCAGCGCTCGATATCCGCCGCGCTCAGACACAATCTCAAGCGTCCAGCGGAGTGCGCGATAAGTTGCTTCAGGATGGCCAGTTGCTGCCAGAGGATATCGATCGGATCCCATCGTTGGCTGGCGTATTGCGGCGTCATACGGGCAATATATTCCTGCGGTGGCACGAATAGCGCGAATAGCCCGCCGGCAAATCCGCCTTGCAGCATGCGCGGATAGTCGAGATGGCCGTTCTCTATCCCGGCAAAGAAGGCGCTCACCGGATCCTCGCGATGGTGAAGCCAGAGATTCAGCAGCAGGTCATTGTGACCATCAAAAATCGCCATAGCGGGTTCCTGCGTTCTTAAGTGGTGAAAAATGCCTGCCACGGTAACGGATTTATCTCCCGGGGCAAGCATAAATTCACATGCCCGCAACAATTGCCAACCTCGACTTTGTATCACACTGTATCTCGCGGTGCTGCGCTGACATTAAGAGAGAAAAATGGCCCCGGTCGGGCACATGGCGGATACAAATTTCCGCTTTACTGGTCACGTACTCTCTTGATGACGATAAAAGGTGAGAAAACGATGAACAGATTATCCCTGATCCGCTATACCAGCGCCGTGGCGCTGGGGTTATCCACCCTGTGGTCCGCCGCCGTTTGCGCCGCTGAAGACGCGGGGGCGTTCGACAAGATCCAGCAGATCCGCGCCGGCGACCTGAATATTGGCTACGTGGATATCGGCCCGCGCGACGGCCAGCCGGTGATCCTGCTGCACGGCTGGCCCTACGATATTCAGAGCTATGCCCAGGTGGCGCCGGCTCTAGCGCAGAAGGGTTACCGGGTGATCGTGCCGTATCTTCGCGGCTACGGCACGACCCGTTTCCTCTCCGCCAGCATGCCGCGTAACGGTCAGCCGTCGGCGATGGCGGCCGATATTGTCCATCTGATGGACGCCCTTAACATCAGGCAGGCGGATCTGGCCGGTTTTGACTGGGGCGCGCGCACGGCGGATATCGTCGCCGCGCTGTGGCCGCAGCGGGTGAAATCCCTGGTCTCGGTGAGCGGGTATCTGATCAGCAGTCAGCAGATTGGCGAAAAACCGCTGCCGCCGCAGGCTGAGCTGTCGTGGTGGTATCAATTCTATTTTGCCACCCCGCGTGGGGAGGCCGGTTACCGGCAAAACACCCACGACTTTGCGAAATTTATCTGGCATCAGGCGTCGCCGCAGTGGCAATTCAGCGATGCGACCTTTGCCAAAACCGCCCGGGCTCTGGATAACCCGGACCATGTGGCGATCACCATCAGCAACTACCGCTGGCGCCTGGGGCTGGAGAAAGGGGAAGCGAAGTATGCCGGCTATGAACAACGGCTGGCGGCGCTA
>NZ_GL882839.1:41516-45564 GCF_000195655.1 Klebsiella sp. MS 92-3 | reverse complement strand
CTGGCGGCGCTACCGCCGATAACCGTGCCCACCATCACCCTGGAAGGGGCGAATAACGGCGCGCCGCATCCGGCTCCCGCCAGCTACCGTGCCAAATTTACCGGTAAATATGAGCACCGGGATCTGCCGGGAGCGGTGGGCCATAACCCGCCGCAGGAGGATCCGACGGCGTTTGTGCAGGCGGTGGTGGACGCCGATCGTTTGTACCCCGCGCCTTGCCGGCGGCGCGACGTTGCGCTTCCGGCAACACGGCTTATGCTTGTGAAGAGTTTATTTTGCCCCAGGAGCAGCCTTTGGAGCGTATTGACCACATCCTGGTCGTCGACGACGACCGCGACATCCGGGAACTGATTGTCGACTATCTGGAAAAATCGGGATATCGCGCCAGCGGCGCGGCGAACGGCAAAGCCATGTGGTCGGTACTCAAAAACCATCAAATTGACCTGATTGTGCTGGATATTATGATGCCGGGAGAGGATGGCTTAACGCTCTGTCGCCAGCTGCGCGCTAACCCGCAGCAGGATATCCCGGTGCTGATGCTCACCGCCCGCACTGATGACAGCGACCGGATCCTCGGCCTGGAAATGGGGGCTGACGATTATCTGATTAAGCCCTTTGTGGCTCGCGAACTGCTGGCGCGCATCAAAGCTATTTTACGCCGCACCCGGGCGCTGCCGCCGAACCTGCAGATCACCGAGGCGGGCAGGCTGATCGCCTTTGGCGACTGGCTGCTCGATACCGCCGCCCGTCATCTACTGGACGACAGCGGCGCCATCGTCGCCCTCAGCGGGGCGGAGTATCGGCTGCTGCGGGTGTTTCTCGACCATCCCCAGCGGGTGCTGAACCGCGATCAGCTGCTCAATCTGACCCAGGGACGCGACGCGGAACTGTTTGAGCGGTCAATTGACCTGCTGGTGAGCCGACTGCGCCAGCGGCTACGGGAGGATGCTCGCGAGCCGGCCTACATTAAAACGGTGCGCAGCGAAGGCTATGTGCTGTCGGTACCGGTCTCCATTCGCGAGAGGCATGAATGAGGTTCTGGCCCGCCTCGCTGCAGTCGAGGCTGATGGCGCTGCTGTTTCTGGCGCTGCTGCTGGCGAATACCTTAACCCTGTCGCTGCTGTTTTATGAGCGTATGAGCAGCGCTCGCAGCGTGATGCTGGGCAATCTGGCTTCCGATGTCGCCACCAGCGTGGCGATCCTTGACCGCCTGCCGGCCGCTGAGCGCCCACAATGGCTGCCGAAGCTGGCGCGCGGCAATTATCGCTATCTGCTGGACGCCGGGGAGCGCGGCGATTACCCGGACAGCTGGCGCGCCCGGGACGCAGCGCGCTCCCTGCAGGAGGCGCTGAGCGCGCAGTATCCGGTAAGTATTGTGGCGATCCCCGGCCCGCGGCAGCATATTCAGGCCCATATTACCCTTCACGACGGCGCGCCGTTGACCCTCGACCTGTGGCCGAAACTACCGGCCATCGCCCGCTGGCTGCCGGTGGTGCTGATCGCTCAGTTTGTCCTCCTGCTGGCCTGCGCCTGGTACGCGGTTCGCCAGGTATTGCTGCCCATCTCCCGCTTTACCCACGCGGTAAATGCCCTGGAGCCGGCCAGCGACACGGCGGGAACTATGGCCGAGCAGGGGCCGGAGGAGGTGCGTCGCGCCGCCCGCGCGTTTAACGCGATGCAGGCGCGCATCCACGATCATCTGCAGGAGCGAGCGCGGATCCTTGCCGCCATCTCCCACGATCTGCAAACCCCGATAACCCGAATGAAGCTGCGGGTGGAGATGGCCGACCAGCCGGAACTGCGCGATAAGCTACTGCAGGATCTCGACAATATGACCCGTCTGGTGCGGGAGGGCATCGCCTTCGCCCGCACCTCGCAGCCGCTGGAGGAGGCGCGACAGCGGCTGAATCTCGATGCGTTTCTCGACACCATCGTCTGCGATTATGCCGATGTCGGCCGGCCGGTCCAGTTTTGTCCCGAAGAGACCGCCGGGGTGGTGTGGGTCCCGCCGCAGGCTCTGCGCCGGGTGATGGCCAATCTTATCGATAACGCCTTGAAATTCGGTACGACGGCCACGGTAACCCTGACCCGTGACGCCGTGGGGGATATCACCCTTCATGTGCTGGATGAGGGGCCGGGGATCCCCGAGGCCTCGCTGCAGGCGGTGCTGCAGCCGTTTTATCGCCTGGAGGACTCGCGCAATCGCGATACCGGCGGCACCGGCCTGGGGCTGGCGATCGCCGCGCAGCTGGTCAGCCAGATGGACGGCGCGCTGCGCCTGGCCAACCGCCCGCAGGGCGGCCTGGACGCCAGCGTTCGCCTTGCCGCGGCGGGATTGTATCCTGCTGTATCTCCGGGGAAGACGGATAACTAAGCCGACAATTCTCCCCCTTTCCCGACACATTCGCCTTACATGGCCTTGCTGTAATGTCGTGGCTGCCACTCTCGGCAGCGACGGCATAATGAGGAGAAGGCGATGTCGATATTAATTGCATTTTTGGGCGGAATGTTAACCCTGCTGAGCCCCTGTACGCTGCCGGTGATCCCGCTGCTGTTCGCCAGCGTCCGGGGCCGCCGGGGGCAGCTGGCGATCATGCTGGCAGGAATGGCGCTGATGTTCGGCGCTGTCTCCTGGCTGGTGACGGTCGCCAGCGGCTGGGTGGTGAATCTGACCCTCGCAGGCCGCGGTCTGGCGCTGGCGTTCTTCGCCCTGGTCGGGCTGAGTCTGCTTTCGCAACGCGTCGCGCAACGGCTGACCTCACCCCTGGTAGCGTTGGGGAATCAGCTTAACGATGCCAGTTCACGCCAGCGCGGCTGGATCGGTTCTCTGCTGGCCGGGCTGGCGGTGGGCCTGCTGTGGGCGCCGTGCGCCGGGCCGGTATTGGGGGCGATACTTAGCCTGGGCTTTGTGCATCCGGGGCAGGCGACTACCGGCGGCTTGCTGCTGGCTTACGGCAGCGGCGGGGCGCTGATGTTATTCCTGCTGGGGTGGTGCGGGGCGGCGTTGATCGCCAGATTGCGTCGCGGACAGGCGTTCGGCGAACGGCTGCGCCGGTTGGCAGGGGGGGCGATGCTGGCCTCGGTGGCGCTGATCGCCAGCGGCGGCGATCGCTATCTGCAGAGCGCTGGTGGACTGAGCCAGGCGCTGGAGCAGCGGCTGGCAGCCCGTCTGCCGCAGCCGGAGCAAAAGACCAGCCTCCAGCCGATCGCCGCGCCGCAGCCCAGCAGCGCGATGCCCTCTCTGGCGGGGGGCAGCGCATGGATCAACAGCCCGGCGTTAACTCCGGAGCGTCTGAAGGGCAAAGTGGTGCTGGTGGATTTCTGGACCCGGGAGTGTATCAACTGTCAGCATACCCTGCCTTACGTGCGCGACTGGGCGAACAAATACCGCGCGGCAGGCCTTGTGGTGATTGGCGTTCATACCCCGGAATATCCCTGGGAGCGTTCGTTGCCCCTGCTGCGCCAGGCGGTGAAGGACTGGCGGATAACCTACCCGGTGGTGGCGGATAATGAGTACGCCATCTGGAACGCCTTCGGCAATCAGTACTGGCCGGCGCATTACATTTTCGACGCTCGCGGACAGCTGCGCTATACCGCCTTCGGCGAAGGGGATTATGCCCGCCAGGAGCAGGTGATCCAGCAGCTGCTGCAGGAGAGCAAAGCCTGACCCGCGGCGCAGGCGTCTGGCGGACGGATCCCTCCAGCCCTTATACCTGATACCGGGCGGCGCTGCGCTTGCCCGGCCTACATGAGCGCGCAGGGAGAATGTAGGCCCGGTAAGGCGTAGCCGCCACCGGGCATTGAAGCGGGAACGGCGCTGGATGTCCATTGCCGGTGACTGCCGGACGGTTCCGTTCATCTCTTGTGCCTGTTGCCGGGCGGCGCTGCGCTTGTCCGGCCTACATCAGCGCGCAGGGAGAATGTAGGCCCGGTAAGGCGTAGCCGCCACCGGGCATCGAAGCGGGAGAGGCGCGGAATGCCCATTGCCGGTGACTGCCGGACGGATCCGTTCATCTCTTGTGCCCATTGCCGGGCGGCGCTGCGCTTG
>NZ_GL882839.1:39044-41336 GCF_000195655.1 Klebsiella sp. MS 92-3 | reverse complement strand
CACCGGGCATTGAAGCGGGAACGGCGCTGGGCTGCGCTACGCTTGCCGGGCAGACAGAATGTGGAGGGGGTAACATCTGCTGCCGAACGGTTCCCTCACCCTTCAGGGAGAGGGTTAGGGTGAGGGTGAATGGAAATGGCGTGACAGTGTCACCTGTCGAGCCATCCCTGCAGGGCCTCGGTCATCAGTTCGCCGAGCAGCGCCACGGCGGCGGAATGCGATTCCTCACGCGGGGTTTGTCGCAGGCTGACGGCCAGACTTCCTGGCGCTGGCAGGAGTCCTCCTGCAGGGCGCAGGTTGCCTGGCATGCCGATGCGGGTGCGTATCGTCAGGCCCAGCCCGGCCTGCACCGCCGCCCAGATGCCGCTCAGGCTGTGGCTGACGAACACCACCTGCCAGGGGATCCCCGCGGCATCGAGACAGGCAATGGCGCGGGAGCGCATCAGGCACGGGCTGTCGAACATCACCAGCGGCAGCGGCTCGCCGGATACCAGCAGAGCGCGAATATCCAGGTCAGGATGCGCAATCCACGCCAGCGGGCAGAGGCCCAGCCCGGAACCCTGATCTTCGGTTTGCCACAGCAGCGCCAGATCCAGCGCCTCTTCCGCCAGCGCCTGGCGCAGCGGACCATTGCGATCCACCCTGGCGACTATCCGCACCTGCGGATGATGCCGTTTAAATTGCCCGAGGATCTCCGGCATCAGCGATTCGCCAAAATCTTCCTGCATACCAAGGTGGATCTCGCCGGTGAGCCGCTCACCCTGCAGCGCGCGCAGGGTTTCATCATTGAGCGCCAGCAGGCGTCTGGCGTAGCTCATCAGCTTTTCGCCTTCCGCGGTGAGCACCAGATGGCGCCCCTGTTTGGTCACCAGCGCCGCACCGCACTGACTCTCCAGCTTTTTAAGCTGGGCGCTGACCGCGGAGGTGGAACGCGACAGGCGCAGCGCTGCCTGGGCGAAACTGCCGCACTCCATGCCGGTCACAAAGCTGCGCAGGGCGTCGAGATCCAGCCCTGGTAAGCGTTTCTCCATCATTATCCCCATTTTCAGGACGTTTATCCTGAACGTTGTTATTTTCGGGATAGTACTGTGGCATCGCGAGAGGCAGGGGTCAACGGGCCTTGCGAAGAGAGCATTAGCGGTGCGGAAAGAAATAAAAAAAAGCCGATAAGGACATTATCGGCTTATTGCAGGCAAGGCTGGCAGCGGGGCGGCAGCCGCCGCCTCGCTAAGGCAGGTTATTGCGCCAGCAGTTCCTGAGCGGTGCGCTCCACCAGGTTCAGCAGAACCTTCACGTCATCCAGCGTCACCACCGGGTTCAGCAGGGTCAGCTTCAGGCAGGTAACGCCGTTGTGCTCGGTTACGCCGACGTTAGCGCGGCCGGAGGCCAGCAGGGCGTCGCCGACGCGCTGGTTGAGCAGCGCGATAGCCGCCGCGTCGCTCCCGGCCATCTGCGCCGGTCGGGAACGGAACAGCACGCTCGCCAGCTGCGGCTGCATCACCAGCTCCAGCGTCGGCTGCGACTTCACGTACTCCGCCACGTTTTTCGCCATCGTGACGCCGTGATCGATGATCGCCGCATACTGTTTCTGGCCCAGCGCTTCCAGACCCATCCACAGCTTCAGCGCATCGAAGCGACGGGTGGTCTGCAGCGACTTAGACACCAGGTTCGGTACGCCGTGTTCTTCATCGAACTCGGAGTTCAGATAGGCCGCCTGATAACGCATCAGCTCGTAATGGCGCGCGTCCTTCAGCAGGAATGCGCCGCAGCTGATGGTCTGGAAGAACTGCTTATGGAAGTCCAGGGTAACGGAATCCACCAGCTCCAGACCGTCAAGGTAGTCGCGATACTGCTCAGACAGCAGCAGGGCGCCGCCCCAGGCTGCGTCAACGTGCAGCCAGATCTGATGTTCCGCAGCGATACCGGCGATGTCGCGCAGCGGGTCGATAGCGCCTGCGTCGGTGGTGCCGGCGGTGGCGACGATCGCCATGATCTGCTCGCCGTTAGCCTGCGCTTGCGCAATCTTCGCCTGCAGGTCGGACACGTCCATCCGCGCGAATTCGTCGGTTTTCACCAGCGTTACCGAGCGGTAGCCGAGGCCCATCAGCGCCATGTTCTTCTGCACCGAGAAGTGGGCGTTTTCCGAGCACAAGACTTTGTACTTGCGGATATCCCCCGGCAGCCCATCCTGCTGGATGGAGTGCCCCAGACGGGCGAAGAAGGCGTCGCGCGCCAGCATCAGGCCCATCAGGTTGCTCTGGGTGCCGCCGCTGGTGAAGACGCCGGCGTGCG